>JAZOSL010000101.1:0-13730 GCA_045657085.1 Acutalibacteraceae bacterium
GACCAGCTTCGATAACTGTAACAGGGATCATATTGCCCTTTTCATCGAAGATCTGTGTCATGCCGATCTTTTTTCCGATAAGACCTTTTTTCATAATTGTTTTCCTCCTGTCAGATTATTGGTTGAGTTGCCTCAACATGACCTGCACCTATATATAATAGGTATATTTAAAATTAAGCTTTATATCGGATTAAAGCTTAATCTCAAAATCAACACCAGCGGGGAGCTCAAGACCTGTGAGAGCCTCAACAGTTTTGTTTGAGGGTCTGAGAATGTCGATGAGTCTCTTGTGTGTGTGCTGTTCGAACTGTTCACGAGAATCTTTGTACTTATGAACTGCTCTGAGCACTGTAACTACCTCTTTTTCTGTGGGGAGCGGGATAGGACCTGAAACCTGAGCACCTGTACGCTTTGCTGTTTCAACGATCTTTTCTGCTGCCTTGTCAACGAGGTTGTGATCATAACCTTTGAGTCTGATTCTGATTTTTTCCTTAACTGCCATTTTAAACGCCTCCTAATAATTTTGGCGGGCTACGTGATTTTCATCAACTCGCCCGGGCTATTCGCATTCCCCGTTTAAAAACCGGAATGCTATTCCGGGATGAAAGACACGTTCCGATACACGCACGTCGCCACAGTTAAGGACGGCCAACGTGTTTGTATTCGGTATTTTAATCGCCCGGTTTTAAATCGGACATACTCCGCGGAAATTCCCTGCCTCAAAGGGCAGCCACCTCCCGCATCTACGCATATCTGCTTGCGTCAGGGCATAAAAAGATAGGGTACGCCCTTTCGCGTGCCCTATCATAATATCACAACTATTTCAATAATGCAATAGTTTTTTGGTATTTTTTTAAGAATTTTTTAAATAAATTTTGTAACATCTCACAATAGATTTTTTGGAGATTATTTGAATATTTTTATACGCCTGTAAAATAATCAGGGTATTTTGGCATAAGCATCGTTTTTATCATATTAAAAACAAGCATACCATCTGCATAAGATACACCAACGTTACCTGTAAAACCACCCTGAGTAATAGAAATCTTACCTTCTTTATCTATATGATAAACTTTCTTTAATGTATCAGGACTTTTTATGTAATTACCTGCAGAATCCTTCGATCCGTCAAACTCAAGAACAAAGTTTGTGCCAACGTTTTCACCTGACTTTGGTTCAGAATATAAAACAACTAGCAACTCAGGTTTAACTCCATACTTCTCAGAAATTAATTTAATATGTTTATTGTTAGGATCATTTGAAGCATACGGATCACCCTGCTTTTCTAATTTCTCATAAGCAGCTATTGGGTCATATTCTGTAGTTTCATCTGTTTTTGTTGTTTCTTTAGAATCAGTTTTAGTTGTTTCAGTAACATTTTTATTTTCGGTTGTAGAAACAGAACTTCCTGAAACATCAGTTGTGCTGTCAGAAGTGGAAATGCTCACCAGTTCTGATTGCTGTATATTATCAGTATAAGTTACACTATCACTTGAAGGCACATCACCCTGAAGAGTGTACTCTGTTGTATTACTCGTGCTTTCACTTTTTATTACTTTTATAATAGATACAGAAAAAATTGTAACAGCAATAAAAATAACAACCACCAAAGCTATAATAACCGCTACTGTTTTTTTCTCAGTAGATTTAGCCATAAACTTACCTCGTACGTTATATAATATAATAGGTATAATAATATTAGGTATATTTTTTCAGGAAAAGAGAGTGCGGTTGCCCACACTCTCTCTGTGAAAATTATTGCAATAACTCACACAATTAACTAAGCTTAACGCGTCTGACATTAGTTAACATTTGGTGTGAATGTAGAGAACAGCTGAAGAACTGTACCAATAAGTGGGAAATCACCAAGAGCTGCTAATGTTCCGTCGTACGAACCATCTTCTTTAATTTGGAAGAGTGACTTGATACCTTCTGAAATTTCATTTACGTCAAGACCATTGTCTTTAAGAAGTGACCAAATAGAATCTAACATTGATTGTGCCTCCTTTCATCCCTATTTTGATTATAATATAACATATATATTTTTAATTATTTTTCTTTTTTAGAAATATACGGTTTTTTTTTTACATTTCCAAAAAATACGATAAACGTCTTATTTTTATATCTTTATTTTCTATTACTTTAAGTGAGTTTGAATAGGTTATATCTAATAATTCTTCCAAATCCGAATCATCCGGATAGTAGTCGAAGCACGCTGACATATCGGTGTTGCGTGCATATCTGCTGTGGGCATCAGAGCCTATAAAATCAACAAAGCCACCTTTTATCATTTTTCTTGAAAAGCTTGCAACCGCATCACCAAAAGCACCTGCAGGAGAACCCGCATTTATCTGAAACAGCACACCTTTTTGTGAAAGCTTATCAATCAGACCATTATTCAACAACATAAATCTGTATCTTTCAGGGTGGGCTATTATGGGAACCAAACCAAAAGATTGAATATATGAACACCAAATTAATACCTCTTCCGGTGTTGGATTAAAAAAATCAAATTCGACAAGCAAATATTTTGAACCACATAATGTAAACGGGTTAAAATATTTTATATTAAAAATATCATCATCACAAAGAATCTCAAAGCCTGTTTTCAAATCAAGTTCAATATCATTTTCCCAAAGTATTTTTGAAAGATATTCTGCCTTTTCGTTTCTTTCATCAAATAAATCTTCTGCTCTATCCCAATGAATAAGATGAGGGGTAAGAAAAAGTGTTCTGGTGCCACTGTCGGCTGCAAGATCACACATAGAAACCGTTTCATCTAAATTTCTTGCACCGTCGTCTATCCCCCACAATGTATGGGAATGCAAATCAATAAATTTATTGTTCATCTGAAACACCTTTTTCATTAGTTATTTCCGTTTCGGATGATATTACATTTTTTAAACAAGCATCTTCTTCAAATTCTTTTTTATTTCCTATTACGCCTTCATCGTACATAAGTTTAAGGATTATCACCGTAAGAGGAAGAATAACGATTCCGAAAGCACCAAAAGCTCTTGCACCGATAAACATAGCCATAATTGTTACAATAGCAGGAAGGCCTACTTGATTTGCAACGAGCTTAGGTTCTACAACTTGCCTGAGGACAGTTATAACGGCATAAAGAATTGCAAGTGCAATACCAAGACCTATATTGCCGGTAATAAGGTTATATAAAGCCCAAGGTATTATAACAGTGCCTGTACCAAGAACAGGTACAATATCAACAATACACGTTACAAAAGCAATAATTGCGATATATCCCCCTTTATAAACACCTATAAGCTTAAGGAAATATAAACCTACAAACATCTCTGTAAATGTTATAAGCATAAGAGTTGCATAGGCTTTCACAAGCTTTGAAACACCCTTTGAAATAGTTCTTTTTGAGAAAACAAGCTTTTCGCCTTTTGATTTTGAACACATACCTAAAAGCATTTCTTTTATGTTGTTATAGTCAGCTGTCATAAAAACACAGGATATAATAGTAACAAGAACAGAAAGGAAAACTGATGGAATGCCTTTAACCACACTCCACGCACCACTTAAAGGTGCTGAAAAAGCAGATACGTCTATCTTAAGACTTTCTGTTCCGATTTCATCAAAGAAATTTGAAACATAATCACCAACAGTTCCACTAACAGATGCAGGTAATTTTACAACTATACCCATAACAAATTCTTCAACCACTTCGACCAACTCATTTAAAGATGAAATATGGCTGAAAACGAACGAGAAGAAATCACGCAATTCGTTTACTAAAGCAAAACCGAGTCCTGCTAAGCCACCTATGAGTATAACAACTATAAGGAGCACCAGCAATATTGAAACAGCACCGTGGGCTTTGATATGAAGCTTATTTGTAATCGCCTTAACCGGTCTTTGTAAAAGAATTGCAAATCCGGCAGCAAACACAAAAGGAAATACATATCCGAAGGCGTACTTAACAATAAAATAGTACAACCCCACAAAAATACTTGCATATATGAAATTGATAATAAACGCTTTTCGTTTTTCTATCACATTATTCATTACATTTTCTCCTCAGAGATAGTTTATTTGGATATCATTTTATACCATTATTATAAATATTACAATAAAAAAGTGATTTTTTTAAAAAATGTTAAAAATTTTTGCATTTTTTTAGAAAATGTTGAAAATGCTCTTTATTATCCCCAAAATTTGTGATAGAATACTTTAGTATATTTTTAGCATGGGGGTATTCCATATGCAAATCGCTATTATGGGATTCGGCACAATCGGTTCCGGTGTTGCCGAGCTTTTATTAAAAAATCAAAAAAGCATTGTTGCAAAAAGTGGACAGGCTTCTTTGGAAATCAAATATATTCTTGATATTCGTGATTTCAGCAATCACGAATTAGGTAAATATTTCACCCGTGATTTCAACGATATTCTTAACGACCCTTCTGTTGGTATTGTTGTTGAATGTATGGGTGGTACTGAACCGGCTTATGAATATGTATCAAAAAGTCTTATGGCTGGTAAAAGTGTTGTTTCTTCAAATAAAGAGCTTGTTGCTGCAAAAGGATACGAGCTTCTTGAACTTGCAAAAGAGAACAACGTAAACTTCTTGTTTGAAGCAAGTGTTGGTGGTGGTATTCCTATCATCAGACCTATCAGCCAATGTCTTGCAGCTAATGAAATATGTGAAATTGCAGGTATTCTTAACGGAACCACTAACTTTATTCTTACAAAAATGATTGCTGAAGGTATGGCATTCGAAGATGCTCTTAAGCTGGCTCAGGATAACGGTTATGCTGAAAGAGATCCTTCTGCAGATATTTTAGGCCATGATGCTGCACGAAAAATATGTATTCTTGCTTCTCTTTGTTTCGGCAAACACGTTTACCCTGATTTTGTTGAAACATACGGCATAACAGAAATAACACCGGAAGATGTTGAATACGCTAAAAACTGGGGTGGCGTTATCAAACTTATAGGCAGAGCACAGAAGCTTGACGACAACAATATTATTGCTACTGTTGGTCCTTGTCTTATACAGAATCACTGTCAGCTTGCATCTGTTGATGACGTATTCAATGCAATCCTTGTAAGAGGCGATGCGATTGGTGACGTTGTTTTCTACGGTAAAGGTGCAGGCAAGCTTCCTACTGCAAGTGCAGTTGTTGCTGACGTTATTGACTGTGCTAAACACACAGCAAGAAGAAAAGCTTTTGGTTGGGGTCCTACTGAAGATAACTACGTTATCGACCCGATGTTACAGAACATAGCACTTTACGTAAGAGCTCAGACAGATGATTACGTTTCTGCTTTCAACGCAATAAACAAAACTTTTGATTCACCCATCATTCTTCATAGAGAAAATGCACAGCAAAATGAAATTGCTTTCATTACACCTGTTATGAGAGAAAAAGAAGCTCGTGCAGCTATCCAGAACTTACCTATTGACGTAAAAGCAACTCTCAGAGTTCTTGACTATTAATAGAAAGGATGAACATTTATGGCTGTTTGCCCTAAATGCGGTCAGATTCTTAAAATATGGAATGTAAAGGCCGAATGTCCTTATTGTGGTGTAAACATTCCTAACTACAATTGGGAAGAACGCCTTGATGAAGACGCAAAAAATGCAGAAATTGCCTGGGCTAAATTCAGAATTTTTACAGGCAACTTTAAAAGTGCTTTGTTTGGCAACAAATTAAGAATTGTTCGTTTCATTTTTACCTTTGTGCCCCTTATTGCATTAGTATTACCTTTGGCAAACTACTCGGTAAACTTACCATTTGTTTCTGCTTCAGGTAATTTGACCTTGCTTGATTTTACACTTAACAGTTTATTGAATTTAAACTGGGGGTCACTTATAACCCTTGTTACATCTAAGCTTTTGGGTATCGAGTTCTTAATGCTCTTTGTTTCGATACTCCTGTTATATTTAGCTGTTGTTTTCGGTGTATTAAATTTTGTTTTCGTGTTATTGAGAGCACCAAAACTAAAAGCAGGTTTTAATATGACTATGTGTATAGGCTCTGCGCTTTGCTTCGCTGTTTCAGCTGTATTGTTCAGCTTGTGTGTTTCTCAAATAAGTAACACTTCTGTAAACGTACTCACAGGTTCTTTACAGTATGGTATATTTATAGGAATCGGACTTTTCACAATAAACATCATCCTTAACACAATTGTAAACAAAGGCTTTAAAAAGCAACGTTTAAATGCAGAAAACAAATAAAAATATAAAAAACAAATCGTGCAGCATTCGCTGCACGATTTGTTTTTATGTAATAAATATTATTTATCAAGCTCTGATGTACAGTTAGGACAACGAGTTGCTTCGATATTGATTTCGCTCTTACAGAAGGGACATTCCTTTGTTGTGGGAGCTTCTTCAACTACAGGTTCTTCAGCTTTGTTTTTGTTTCTTAATTTATTAATAAAGCGAACCATAAGGAAGATAACAAAGGCTGTGATAAGGAAGTTGATTACACCTTCAATAAAGAGACCATAGTTAACTGTAGAAGCTCCTGCCTCTGTAGCAGCTTCAAGAGTTGCATACTCTTTACCGTCAAGAGCAATAAACAAATCTGCAAAAGCAATTCTACCTGTAAGAATTGAAATCAATGGTGTAACAATATTTGTTACAAGGCTGGTAACGATACCTGAAAAAGCACCACCGATAATAACACCGACTGCAAGATCAATTACATTACCTTTAGATATAAATTCTTTAAACTCTTTTAAAAAGCCTGTACTTTTTCCTACAACGTTATTTTTAGCCATAAAAAAACCTCTTTTCGTAAATTTTAAACAAAAAAATTATATCACACTATTAAAAGATTTTAAAGTCTTTTCTTTATAGTTTTTAAAAATTTGTTGCGTTATTTTTTACAATACTGTATAATTTCATTGTAAAAACACGTTCCAGTTTATAACAGAGGTGATTTTATGATACTTACTGCTGATATAGGAAATACAAACATCACTTTGGGTATATATGAAAATGATGTACCTGTCTGTATTTCAAGATTGGCAACTCAAAGGCACAGAACTTCTGAACAATATGCTATCGAATTGAAAGCAGTTTTCGATTTGGAAAAAATAGAATCAAAGTTTGAAGGTGCTGTTATAAGCTCTGTTGTACCTGAGCTTACACGTGCATTTAAGGATGCAATCAAAAAAGTTACCGGTTGTGACGCACTTATTGTTGCTGCAGGTATTAAAACCGGTTTGAAGATTGCTACAGACAACCCTAAAGAAGTTGGTGCCGATTTAGTTGCAGGTGCTGTAGGTGCTTTATCTCAATACCCTGTACCCTGCCTTGTTATGGATTTAGGTACTGCGACAAAACTGTCTGTTATAGATGAAAGCAGTGTTTTCTGTGGATGCACTATTGCCCCGGGTATAGGTATTTCTTTAGATGCCTTGGCAGCCCGAACTTCTCAGTTGCCCACAATTGAGCTTTCTGCCCCGGAACATGTTATAGGAACAAATACTATTGAATGTATTCGTTCAGGAACAGTTTTCGGAAATGCAGCTATGCTTGATGGTATGGTTGCACGAATAGAGAAAGAAATGGGACAAACTTTCAATTCTATCGTTGCTACAGGTGGTCTTTCTAAAGATATAATTGCTTGTTGCGAAAAAGAAATCATTTATAATGAAAACCTTATATTACAAGGTCTTTTAACTATATACAAGAAAAACAGGTAGAAACAATCTTAATATGCGTTGTATCTTGTAAAAGAACAGCAGCGAAAAGGAGTTTTTATTATGAAAGAAAAGAAAAAACTTGTTCGTCTTGTAATGTGTGCTTTATTTGCGGCATTGATAGTCGTTATGACATTCACACCCTATCTCGGCTACATTACAGTTGGTATTATTGAAATAACAACACTTCACATTGCTGTTATTTTTGGTGCTTGTGTTTTAGGTCCTAAATACGGTGCTATTTTAGGTGGCGTATGGGGCGCAACCTGTATTATGCGAGCTTTCCAATTCGGAATAATCCCTTTCCAGAATCCTATGGTATCACTTGTACCAAGAATTATTGTCGGATTAGTAGCAGGGCTTGTATTTTTAGGTTTATCAAAAACAAAATGCAAAAAAACTGTTTCATTAGGTTTGGCAGCTTTAACAGGTACAGTTACTAACACCGTTTTAGTTCTTGGTTCACTTCAGTTGTTTGGTGGTTTTACCACATTGTTCGGCGAATCAGCCAAAACTCTCGACGTTATTATAGGAACGCTTATCAGTACAAACGGTTTAATTGAACTTGTTAGTGCAGTTATTGTTGTACCCGTTCTTTATATGGCAACAGAGAAATATTTTAAATCAAAAATATAAAATCAAATATTCCTGTTTTTCTGATAATAAAAAAATTAACCTTGCAACATCTCTGTTGCAAGGTTTTTGTTTGTATAATTATTTGTTTCTGTCGCTTACAGCTGTTACATCATTGTAGTACTGGAAACCTTTAAATGTAATAGCTTTGCAGAAAACATCACATTCATAAACTGCAGTATCGACAGCATCAGTTGTGCTATAAAGAATCTTATAAATATTTCCTGAATTTTCAAAGAAAACAAGCACACTTACCGATTTATCAGTTTTCATAGTAAAACGGCAAGTCTTTTCTGCCTCAGGAAGAATATCAACATCTTCTTCCCATGTAAATTCTGCGTCCGGAAGTTCAGCTTTTAACTTTTCGTACATATCGTAATTGAGCTTATAATAATCCTCGTAAAGATATTTAACAATATCAATTGTGGCTGTAGCATTTTTCTTTTTATTTATAAAGCTACCAACCTGTGTTTTATCAGTTTCCCAATCTTCAGGTAAAGTGAAAATATAACCATAATCTTCAACAACGCCGTCATCTTCGATAGGTTGGAACTGTTGAAGCAATGTCTCGTACTCACCGTCTGAATTTTTTATATACTTACCGTTATCATCGGTTGCGTATACAACTAATTCACCATCTTTTGAAAGAACCTTATCACCATTTTCATCGGTCACAAAGTTATACTCTTTATTGTCAACGTAGACATTATTCTCATCATCTTTTCCACAAGCGGCAAAAGTACAAACGAAAATAATTGTAGCAACTGCCATTAAGGCAATTATTTTTTTAGTCAAGTGTATTACCTCCGTTATTACGGTTTAGTTTATTGTGCCTGAGTCTCTAAAGGACTTGTGGGAAGTGTATTTTCCCAATTGATTTCATAATAAGCCTTATCTTCAAGAGTAAACATAACGCTTACATCACCGTAAGACTCAAGAGAACCTGCACCTGTCATATCAGCAGTAACGTTTGCTGCTTTGTAGTAGTTGATATTCACAAGTTCGTCAGTAAGACGATTTACTGTAGCAGTAATTTTACAACCACTATAAACAACTTCAAAATCATTAAGGATTAAATAATCTTTACTCTTTTCAAATTCTTCGGAATTAAGAAGTTCTTCTTTGTCACGAAGATCAAAGGCTTTAGTTAAAACGTCCTGTGCTTCTTCACTTGTAAGATCGTTGAAAGCTATAGTGATGTAATAAACATCGCCTACTTCTTTAATAGTTGCATATGCAATATCATCTGCAGTAAGCTTTGATGCCCATGATTCACCTGAAACAAAAAGCATTTCTGAATTATCGTCACCGTAAGCAATATCACCTGATTTACCTTTGATCTCTTCAAGCATCAAATCTTTAATGCCTTTTGCAGCATCGTTGATTGCATTGAGAGATTCATCAATTTCTTCAGCATCTTCTGCACCTTTTTTGGTAACTTTAAGAGTGTCATTAGGAACATTCTTTTCTATGTTATAATAGATTGCAGGCTTGCTGTCTTTAACACCATTTACAAGGCTGTTAAAATATGCAAGAACTTCCATGCTTGTTTTACCTACAGAAGTTGCACTTTCTTCGTAAACTGCTTCTACAGTTGACTGAACTTCTTCTGTTTCTGTCTGTGTATCAGAAGAACCACAAGAAGTAAGAGTCATCAAAAGAGTGCTAACAAGTAAAATTGAAATCGCAACTGTAAATATACGTTTCATTAAGGTTTTACCCCTTTCGGAAATATAATGTATATCGGTACAAACCGACTTATTCACCAATTGATTATACCATAAAAATTGCAGTAGCAACAGTAGTTTTTTATATTTTTTTATCTTTGTGTAAAAACAACAAAAAACACATATTTATTTTGTTGCTAACAACCAACAAAACATATATTTCAACTACTACTTAATTGACTTTTCTCTTAGTAGAGAATATAATATTAACTGTCAGTCAATAAAAAGGTGTGATCAGATGACAAATTACAAGGACAAAAGAATAATTGTTTACGTATTAGGTGGCGTATTAGTGTTACTTATTGCTTTTACTGCCGGTGTCTTTTTAGCGACAAATAAAGATACCTTGAAGCCACAGGGAAATACAACTATAACACAACAAACGACAGAAAAACTTACAACTGCAGATACTACCAAAGCAGAAGAAACCTCAACAACGCCACATCAAACAGAGTCACCTGTTTTTAACCCCGTAATAATCGGTGATTCTTCAATTGTTCACATAGATGAAGAAACTTGGTTTTTAACACTTGTAAATACAGAGCGAAAAATACCCGAAGACTACAAGCCTGACCTTGTTGCTGTTTGTGGTTCTTCACAAAAGCTGGACCGTAAAATAGCTTTAGAATATGAAAAAATGTTTGCTGCTGCATATAATGATGGTGTCGTTTTAAAACCTTATTCAGGCTATCGCTCATATGAAGTCCAAAGCAGAAATTATGACAAAAAAACAGACTATTACGTAAAACAAGGTCTTTCAATTGAAGAAGCCAAAGCTCAAGCTGCCACAGTTATTTTACCACCCGGTTCTTCTGAACACAATTTGGGTTATGCAATGGATATCGTTTGTGCCGAAGATTGGTTTGAAGATACAAACGAATTTCGTTGGTTACAGGAAAATGCAGCAGACTACGGGTTCATTCTCAGATATCCCAAGGACAAACAGCATATAACTAATATAATTTACGAGCCTTGGCATTGGAGATACGTTGGTGTTGAGGCTGCAAAAGAAATGAAACAAAATAATCTCACATTAGAAGAATATCTGGGGGTTGTAAGATGATTTTTATAAAAGCAGAAAAAGCACACGGTGAATATGATCCCGGAACAAGTAAATTTTTAGGTTCCCCTACCATGCCTGAAGAATGGCTTTCTGACGGTACTGTTGGTGATAACGATTTCTTCTTCTGTCAATTAAAGCTATCAGAATTCAAGCCATTCAACAAAACACAATATCTTAACGATAAAGGTTTTTTGTATTTCTTTTTAACTGAAAATGATGGGAAATTCATACCAAACGTTCAATATTGTGAAAAAGAGCCCGACACTCTAATCGATGATTTTAATGCCGGATTTGATAACCTGGGTGATTTAGAAACAGAATATTCCATTGATTATTTTGAAACAGACGAAAGCATTGACGGAACAGGTATTCTTGTTGAAGATAACAGCTCTGATATCATTCTTTTACAATACGACCCTCTAGATGACAATATGCCTGAGTTTTTAGCAGAAACCGAGAAAATCGGTTGCTTTATAATCTCAAAAGCCGACCTTAAAAAGTTTGATTTTTCTAATGTTAAATTTGAATTAAGATAAATTGAAGAGAGTCAGACATTAAATGTCTGACTCTCTCTTTTTATGCTTTAATTTTTGCTAAATCTCTGTAGTTGATAAGCTCTATACCACAAGCTTTAATATGTTGAAGTGTTTGTGGATCTGAAAATAATTTATGTTCCCATACTCTTCTGTGCCATGCACCTGAAATACCCTTAAGCTCTTCGCTTTCAAAAGCAGGGTGAATATAAGTTTCTGTAATACCATTTGGGAATGATCTGTAAAGCTCATAAATATATTCTTTAAAATTTTCATAGCTGTCGTTCTGAGGACCATTCCATTCACCCGGAATAAGAAAATCGGGCATTGCAACACCTTTTACTTTTGCATATTGAAGAACTTTATCGAAAACCATAGCAATAAGCTGTTGGTCAATTTTAACATCAAGAGTATCGTTTTCAAACATCTCAGGAACGAATGTACCTGGGAAACGGAAAGGAAGACCGTACTCGCCTGCCATATCAAGAGTAAGATTAAGAACTTCAAATCTACCTGATTCAATTCCGTAAAGTGAACCCATATGGTTATCAAGATGTGACGGAGTAACACCAAATGAACGGAATCTTTCAACCTGTGCTCTTATTTCTTTTTCAATCTGTTCTAAATCTGCATTAGCTTCAAACTCATCAGACTCGTAATACATAAAGCCTTCTTTATCTCTTAAAGAAGATGTATCGCCCTGTGCTATAGGACTCCATCTATAATTACCCCACTCACTTGTAAAGGTAAGATGAACACCAACTGCATATTCAGGATGCTTTGCTGCCCATACACCAGCTTCCTTTGCCCAACAACAAGGTGTCATAATTGTAGCAGATGTTATGCCACCTTTCTGAAACAAATCAAAAACAGCAAGGTTAGCTGAATGACACATACCGAAATCATCGGCATTGATAATTACGTATTTATCCATTTTCTATTCCCCCGTATAATTTTTATTTGTTGTCACTATCTTCAAAAAGGTCTGCAAGAGATTTTGAAGGTTTATTATCAGAATTATCGCCTTCACCGGTTGTTTGTTTTGTTTCACTTGATGATACAACAGCTGAAGAATTCTTTTTATTATTCAAGCTACCCTTTTTCTTAAGGAAAATTACAAGTGCAACTATTACAACAATTGCAAGAACCCAGATCATAATAAGAGCGATAATAAGAAGCTTCATATTTGATTCGTTGTCCCCTGAGGTATCAGCTTCAACAGTTTCCATCTGAGTCGGCTGTGTTAACGGTACTGCAGTTGTTGAGCTTGTACCAAAGGTATATTCGTAAAAATAAAGTTCAAGATTATCTACAAACTCTTTGCTCATATTACCGTCAACAGTAATACCTCTTTGAGCCTGGAATTTTTTTATGTAATGCACTGTATCGTCATCAAGCACACCTGTAATACCGTTTTCATTAAGACCATAATGAGTGTATATGAATATCCACTGTACCCATTTAACAGAATTGTCTTTGTCACCGGCTTTTAATTCTATTGTGGGCTTTTTATATGGGTTAGATGTTGCAGAAAAGTCAACAGTTTCACCTTCACCGTCAGCTACTGCTGTTGTTGAAGGAGTTGTATTCTGTGTAATAATAGGATTAGCAACCTGAGTATCGAGCTGTGAAGCTGCAGGCACAGGTGTAATTGTATCTAGCTCGGTTGTAGCCGGCTTTGTTGTTGTAAAGCTACCAACGATACCACTTATATTATCAATTGTGTCACCAATACCACCTACAACACCTGAAAGGCCGTTACCGTTACTGTTACCTATACCACCTAAAGCGTCACCGATATTGCCTGCTGCATCACCTAAATTACCTGTAACACCTTCTAAAGCACTACCAATATTCTGTCCGGCACTGCCTAAAGCATCACCGATTACGTTACCACCTGCAACATTTTCAATTAAACTGCCGATTGCATTGGTTGTAGCAGTTGTTTCGCCTGCATACATAACGTTTACATCAATATCTGTAGTATCAACTTTAAAATCTTTTGCATTTAAACCAAAAGTTGCAACAAACATAGCAACACTCAATATTACTGTTGACAATGCTATTATTTTCTTTTTCATAATTGACTCCTTT
>JAZOSL010000102.1:0-4808 GCA_045657085.1 Acutalibacteraceae bacterium
TGCCTTGTTAGCGAGACTGAAAGAAAGCAGGTAAAAATCTATGTACGCAATCATCGAAACAGGCGGAAAACAGTACAAAGTTGAGAATGGCGATGTTATCTTCATCGAAAAACTCGAAGTTGAAGCTGATTCCACAATAACCTTCGATAAGGTTATCGCTGTTGGTGCAGACGACGGTATCAAAGTTGGTGCTCCTTATGTTGACGGTGCTTCTGTAAGCGCTAAAGTTCTTAAGAACGGTAAGGGCAAGAAAATCGTTGTTGCTACCTACAAAGCTAAGAAAAATGAAAAACGTAAAATGGGTCACAGACAGCCCTATACAAAGGTTGAGATTTCAGCCATCAACGCTTAATCAATGATTAAAGTTACGTTTTTTCGTTCAGAAAACGGTGTGCCTGTAGGTTTTAACTTTAAAGGTCATTCAGGTTATGCTGCTAACGGTAGTGATATCGTTTGTTCAGCTGTTTCATCTGCAGCTTACATGACGGCTAATACTATATTAGAAATAATAAAAGCTGAAGCAGATGTAGAAGTAAAAGACGACGGTGAAATGACATTAAAAGTTGCTCCTGACAGCACAAACAAAGTTAAAGACATCTTGCTCGGGCTTGAGTTGCATATTAAACAACTTGCAGAGCAATATCCTAAAAATGTTACGATAACTACGGAGGTGTAACGAATGCTTAAAATTAATATCCAGTTATTTGCTCATAAAAAAGGTATGGGTTCTACCCGTAACGGCCGTGACTCAGAATCAAAGAGACTCGGTGCTAAGAGAGCAGACGGCCAGCATGTTCTTGCAGGTAACATCCTCGTAAGACAGAGAGGCACAAAGATCCACCCCGGCACAAACGTAGGCAAGGGTAAAGACGATACACTCTTTGCACTTGTTGACGGTCAGGTTCGTTTCGAGCGTCTCGGTAAAGACCGTAAGAAAGTCAGCGTTTATCCCGTTGAGCAATAATTAACTCAGATTAATTAATGAGATTCACCCTATCCGATACGGATAGGGTGTTTTTTATTTGCATTTTTAAATTAAAAATGAATAATTCTAACCATTTTTTAACAAACTATTCATAAAAAAGTTTTTGAAAACAGTTGACAAAATCAAATATTCGGGGTATATTATTAACAGAGTTAGCACTCTAACAACGAGAGTGCTAACAGGTGCTAAAAACAAAAACGAGGTGAATCCGATGGCAGAACTTACCCCACGTAAGCAACAAATATTAGCTACGATAATCGAGCGATACGTTGCCACCGGTGAACCCGTAGGTTCAAAAGCTATTTGTATCGAAATGGGGAACGCTGTTTCTTCTGCTACAATAAGAAATGATATGTCAGATTTAGTTGACATAGGTCTTCTTGAGCAGCCCCACACCTCTGCCGGCAGAATCCCTTCTCAGGCAGGATACAGATATTACGTTGATAATCTCATGGCATCTTACGAGCTAGGACTGGAAGAACAAGAACGTATTAAAATCTGGTTACAGTCTTTTTCAGGCGAGCCTGACAAACTGTTAGAAAAAGCAGGTAGCATTCTTGCTGAGCTTACCGATTGCGTTGCGGTTTCGTCTTCCCCTTCTGACACTGAAGCTTTTATTAAAAGAATCGAGCTTGTGCCTTTAAGCCGTCATACAGCAATGATAGTTCTTCTTGCCACTTCAGGTATTTTAAAAAGTGCAGTTGTAAGAAGTGACACTGAAATCAATGTTGACGTTGCAGAAGTTTTTTACAACATAACACAGACTTACTTCGTAGGCAAAAACGTATCAGATATCACAATAGGCTTTATTCAGACCCTTGTTGCTTCTTTAGGCGACAGAGTTTTTATAATGTCCCCTTTCTTATGTGCAATATCAGACCTTTGTGAAGCAGTAAAAACTACCGATCTTCACTTAAAAGGTCAGTCAAATATATTAAATCATCCCGAGCTTTCAGACGATGCTTTCAAATTGATGGACTTTTTACACAAGGCATCTCCTTTAGAAAGTTTATTAAGCTCTCAAAAAACACCACTTAACGTATCTATCGGTACCGAAAACGCTTACAGAGAACTGAAAAACTCCACAACAATTTTTTCTAAATACTCTGTCGGTGATAAAGATAGTGGTTCAATAGGAATAATAGGTCCAACACGACTTGATTATGCAAAGCTTATTCCAACTATAAAATATTTAGCCGGAGTTATCGGAGCACTTCTTTCCGAAACACTGGATGAAGAATAGGAGATAATTATGGCAACTGAAGAAATCAAAAACGCTACTAACGACGTTGCAGAAGAAGCTGCAACCGAAGCAAAAACAAAGAAATCAAAAAAAAGCGATAAAAAGAATGAAATCGAAGCTTTAAAAGCAGAAAACGAAAAGCTTAAGGCAGACCTTACAGCATCAAAGGATGCATATTTAAGAATCCTTGCTGAATATGATAACTATCGTAAAAGGTCACAAAGAGAAAAAGAAGCATCCTACGGCGATGCTAAAGCAAACACGTTAAAACTTTTGCTCCCTGTTATTGATAATTTCGGCAGAGCAATTGAAAATAAAACCGACGATATCGAAGTTTACAGAAAAGGTGTTGAGATGACAATTTCTCAGTTAAATGAAATTCTCAAAACCCTTGAAGTTGAAGCCTTCGGTGAAGTTGGTGAAGAATTCGACCCTAACATTCACAACGCAGTAATGACTATTGAAAATGATGAGCTTCCCGAAAACTCTATAGCAGCAGTTTTTGAAAAAGGCTACAAAATGGGCGACAGAATATTGCGTTTTGCAACTGTTCAGGTCACAAACTAAGTTATAAAATTTTTAAAATATATTCGGAGGTAATTAATTATGGCAAAAACAATTGGTATTGACTTAGGTACAACTAACTCTTGTGTAGCAGTAATCGAAGGTGGCGAACCCGTAGTTATTGCTAACGTTGAAGGTAACAGAACAACTCCCTCAGTTGTAGGTTTCAGCAAATCAGGCGAAAGACTTGTTGGTCAGGTAGCAAAACGTCAGGCAGTTCAGAACCCCGATAGAACTATTGCATCTATCAAAAGACAGATGGGTACAGATTATAAGGTTACTATTGATGACAAATCATACACACCCCAGCAGATTTCAGCTATGATTCTTTCAAAGCTTAAAGCCGATGCAGAAAGCTATCTCGGTGACAAGGTTACTGAAGCTGTTATCACTGTTCCTGCATACTTCACAGACTCACAGCGTCAGGCAACTAAAGACGCAGGTAAGATCGCAGGTCTTGAAGTAAAGAGAATCATCAACGAACCTACTGCAGCTGCTCTTGCTTACGGTATCGACAAAGAAAACGATCAGAAGGTTATCGTTTATGACCTTGGTGGTGGTACTTTCGACGTTTCAATCATCGAAATGGGTGAAGGTGTTCAGGAAGTTCTTGCTACAGCAGGTAACAACCGTCTTGGTGGTGACGACTTCGACCAGAGAATTATCGACTGGCTTGTTGCTGAATTCAAAAAAGAAACAGGCACAGACCTTTCAAAAGACAAAATGGCTATGCAGAGACTTAAAGAAGCTGCAGAAAAAGCAAAAATCGAGCTTTCAGGTGTAACTTCATCTGCTATTAACCTTCCCTTCATCACAATGACAGAAGCAGGTGGACCTCTTCACCTTGATACAACTCTTACAAGAGCAAAATTCAACGAGCTCACATCCGACCTTGTTGAAGCTACAATGACTCCTCTCCGTCAGGCTATTTCTGATTCAGGTCTCAAAGTATCTGAAATTGACAAAGTTCTTATGGTTGGTGGTTCTTCAAGAATCCCTGCTGTTCAGGATGCTGTTAAAGCTTACACAGGCAAAGAACCCTTCAAAGGTATCAACCCCGACGAATGTGTAGCTATCGGTGCTGCTCTTCAGGCAGGTGTTCTTGGTGGCGACGTTGAAGGACTTCTCCTTCTTGACGTTACACCCCTTTCACTCGGCATTGAAACACTCGGTGGTGTCTGCACAAAGATTATCGAAAGAAATACAACAATCCCCACAAAGAAGAGTCAGGTATTCTCAACTGCTGCCGACAACCAGACATCTGTTGAAATCCATGTTCTTCAGGGTGAAAGAGAATTCGCAAGAGACAACAAAACTCTTGGTATGTTCCACCTTGATGGTATTCTTCCTGCACGTCGTGGCACACCTCAGATCGAAGTTACTTTTGATATAGACGCTAACGGTATTGTTCACGTTTCTGCAAAAGACCTTGGTACAGGCAAAGAGCAGTCAATTTCTATCACTGCTTCAACTAATATGAGCAAAGACGACATTGACCGTGCAGTTAAAGAAGCTGAACAGTTTGCAGAAGAAGACAAGAAACGTAAAGAAGCCGTTGATATCCGTAACGGTGCAGACCAGATGGTATTCCAGTGTGAAAAGATGCTTGCTGATAACGGCGATAAATTTGAAGAAGCTGACAAAACTGATATCAATGCTAAAATTGATGAACTCAAAGAAGCTCTTAAAGGCGAAGATATAGAACTCATCAAAACAAAGCAGGAAGCTCTCACAGCAAAATTCTACGAGATTTCCGAAAAGCTTTACAAAGCAGCCGGTGGTGCTCAGGGCTTTGACCCCAACATGGCAGGTGCAGGCTTTGACCCCAATGCAGCAGGTGCACAGGGTGACAACTACACAGAAGCACCTTTCACAGACGTTGACTGATAATAAACAAACTTCAACCTGAAAGAAGGTTCCTGAAAGGAACCGTCTTTCAAGGGTATTTCCCTACCGAATTTTTTCGGTAAGAGAGGATAACATATGGCAGACAAAAGAGATTATTACGAGGTGTTA
>JAZOSL010000103.1:0-16725 GCA_045657085.1 Acutalibacteraceae bacterium
TTCTCGTTGTTTAATTTTCAAGGTTCGTTTTGCGCTCCTCAAATGAGCGCTTGAACATCATATCACTTTATGACGCTCTTGTCAACACCTTTTTTACCTCTTTTTTTATCCCTCTTCCACACTCCCGCGCGTTTCGGGGTCCCGTTCTCGGTTAAAGATTCTAATCAAGGTGCACGTTGGATCCGAACTGTTGTTATCTCTCCAACGGGACTGAATTCTAACATATATATTACGCTTTGTCAACACTATTTTTCAAAAAAATTTACAACTTTTTTTCGACAACAATATATTGTGGTCAAGCTATATTTACTACCACAATTTTCTTGTAGAAAAGTTTGTAGAATAAATGTATAAAATAAAAAACACCGTAAAATCTAGTATTAACTATATTACTGAGGTGCAATATGAAAATGAAACAAAAAGGAAATTCTAACAACTCTTTCGATAAATTCATTCACTCTAAGCAGGGTAAATTTTTAGGTTTTGTCCTTTGCTTTACAATAACGTTCAGCTTAATAAGCTTCATTCTTACTGATGAATCTGTTTTTTCTCCATCACAAGAAGTTCTTTCAAAACTCGGCTCTCGTGGTGACGAAGTAAGACGTGTTCAGCAAAAGCTCAGGGATCTTGGTTTTTATTCAGGTACTGTTGATGGAATATACGGTGTAAACACAAGAAGTGCCGTCAGACGTTTCCAGACATCTGTCGGCATTACAGCTGACGGTGTTGCAGGCTCTAAAACACTTTTATATCTGGGTCTTGGTGGTAACACAGGTAATGGTGGTGGTTACAGCTCATCTGACGTATATCTCTTGGCAAAGGTTATAGCTGCTGAGGCACGTGGTGAAAGCTACACCGGTCAGGTAGCAGTAGGTGCAGTTGTTTTAAACAGAGTTGACTCATCTTCATTTCCTGATACTGTTTCCGGTGTTGTTTACCAATCGGGCGCCTTTTCTGCAGTAACCGACAGCAACTGGTCAGTTTCACCTGATGCTTCATCACGAAAAGCTGCACAGGATGCAATTAACGGTTGGGACCCTACCGGTGGAGCGTTATATTATTACAATCCTGCTAAAACATCCAACAAGTGGATTCGCACAAGACCTGTTATAACAACCATTGGCAGACACGTTTTTTGTCGCTGACACTATATATATTATAATAGTATAGCAAAAACCATAGATTTTGATATAAAAACAACCGTTATGGTGCATACACCTACGGTTGTTTTTTTGATTTAAAAAACGTCACACAACTATAAAATATAATAGTATACAAATTATAATTGTATATTTGTCATAAACATAACTGTTTTGACAAAAATATAACAAACCACTTGATAAATAACGCCAATTGTTGTATGATAAAGTGGGGAAAATTGGTAGGCATATTTTACATAAAGAAATATGCACTAACTACCATGAATATATATATTCCTTAAATTTCAATAAAAAGATGAAGGAGAAATTGTAATGCAAAAGGTTCAGTTTACAGAGACCGTTTTGCGTGATGCAAACCAGTCTTTAATTGCGACCCGTATGAAATTCAAAGAATTTGAGCCTATTTTAAAAGAGCTTGACAAAGCAGGCTATTATTCTCTTGAATGTTGGGGTGGAGCTACTTTTGACTCTTGCCTTCGTTACCTTAACGAAGATCCATGGGAAAGATTGAGAAAAATCAAAAAAGCTTGTCCCAACACAAAACTTCAGATGCTTCTCAGAGGTCAAAACCTTTTAGGCTATCACCACTATCCCGATGACGTAGTTCGTATGTTTGTTAAAAAGAGTGTTGAAAATGGTATTGATATTATCAGAATCTTTGATGCTCTTAACGACGTTAAAAACATTGAAGTTGCAGTTGATGAAACTGTTAAAAACGGTGCTATTGCATCAGGTGCTATTTGTTACACAATAAGCCCTATTCACACACTTGAATCTTACGTTGAGCTTGCTAAAAATATGCAGAGCTTAGGCTGTCAGACTATTGCTATCAAGGATATGGCAGGTATTCTCAGCCCGGCAGAAGCATACAAGCTTGTTTCAAGTCTTAAAGAAGCAGTTGACCTTCCACTTGTTCTTCACACTCACTGCACAACAGGTCTTGGCTTTATGACATGCCTTAAAGCTGTTGAAGCAGGTGTTGACGTTATTGATACTGCTATTTCAACCATGTCTGGCGGTACATCACAGCCTGCAACAGAAACTCTTAATTATACTCTTTCAGAACTCGGTTACGAAACAGGTCTTAAATCTGATTCTCTTAGAGAAATTGCAGACTTCTTTAAGCCCATCAGAAACAAAGCGCTTGAAAGTGGTGGTCTTAACCCCACAGTTCTTTGTACCGACGCAAAAGCTCTTGATTATCAGGTTCCCGGTGGTATGCTTTCAAATCTTGTTGCTCAGCTTACAGCACAGGGCAAGATGGATAAATTTGATGAAGTTCTTCTTGAGACTCCAAGAGTTCGTGAAGATTTAGGTTATCCACCACTTGTTACTCCTATGAGCCAGATGGTAGGTGTTCAGGCTACTGCAAACGTACTTGCAGGTGAACGTTATAAAAACGTATCTAAAGAAGTTAAATCTTACCTTATGGGTGAATACGGTAAAGCTCCCGGTAAGGTAAACGAAGACGTTAAGAAACAGATTCTTGGTGACGAAAAAGAAATCGTTGGCAGATATGCTGACACTCTTGAACCTGCATTTGAAGCTGCAAAGGCAGAAATCGGTGCAAAGGCAAAGAGTGACGAAGACGTTCTTTCATACATCGCATTCCCGACTCAGGCTGAAAACTTCTTTGATTACAGAGAAGAAATGGCAGGTAAAATATATAGCTACGAATTCAAGGCTATTGACTAAGGAGGAACAAAAATGAATTTTCTTCCTATGTTAAAAGTTACTTCTCTCAGTCTTGGTGGCGCTACGGGTATTGCCGGTCTCGGCTTTATTATCGTTTTAGTTGTTCTTGCAGTTCTTGCAGTTTTCGTTAAATTTCTTTCAGGTATTATCGGCGGTACAAGCAAAAAGAAACCGAAAGTTAAAGAAGAGAAAAAAATCGAAACAACAAGTGTTACTCCTACAAACGTAGCTCCTGTAGCTACTCCTGTTGAAGATGTTTCTGTTGAAACCGAAGTTGAAGCTTCTTTACCTTACACACCGGGATACATTACTCTTGACGGTATTTCAGAGCAGGATGCAGCAGTTATTATGGCTATCACATCTAAAAACACCGGTATCCCTCTTGAAAGACTTTGCTTTAAATCAATCTGTCGTCTTAATCAGGACCCTGTGCTTGAAAACGTCGAAGAACAGGATGCTGCAGTTATTATGGCAATCGTAGCAAACAAATTAGATAGACCTATTGAAAATCTTTGTTTTAATTCTATTAAGTTAGTGGAGGCATAACATATGAAATACAATGTTACTTTAAACGGAAAAATTTACGAAGTTGATGTTACAGAATCTGATGCAGTTGTAACAGGTATCTCTCAGGTACCTGTTGCTACCGTTGTTGCTCCTGCTCCTGTTGCTGCAGCACCCGTTGCAGCTCCTGCAGTTGAAGCAGCTCCTGCTCCCGAAGCTCCTGCAGCAGCTCCCGCAGTTACTCCGGCTACAGCAGATGGCACTCAGGTTAAGGCTCCCATGCCCGGTACAATTCTTGCTGTTAAGAAAAATGTTGGTGACGCTGTAAAAGCAGGTGACGTTATCGTTGTTCTTGAAGCTATGAAAATGGAAAACGATATCGTTGCTCCTTGCGACGGTACAGTTAAATCAATCAACGCTCCCAAGGGCTCAACAGTTAACACTGATGATGTTCTCGCAGTTATCTGAGTTTGAGGTGCACAATTAAATATGGACATTTCTACAATTCTTACTAACCTTTGGGAACAGTCCGGTATAGCAATGCTTGATTGGAGAAATCTTGTTATGATTGGTGTAGCAATTTTTTTCCTTGTTCTTGCTATTAAATTTAAATTCGAACCATTACTTCTTGTTCCTATTGCATTCGGTATTTTGCTTGCTAACCTTCCCGGTGCTAACATAATGTTAGATACGACGGGTGGTGAGCTTGGTAGCTATGGTCAAGCAGTAGTAGAAGGTGCTCATTGGTATGATTCCGGTGTTTTAAGAATCCTCTACGTCGGTGTTAAATCAAGCATCTTCCCCTGCCTTATCTTTATGGGCGTTGGTGCTATGACTGACTTCGGACCACTTCTTTCAAACCCTGTAAGCCTCCTTTTAGGTGCTGCAGCTCAGCTCGGTGTTTACTGTGCATTCCTTCTTGCTATCGCTTTTGGCTTTGAGCCTGCAGAAGCAGCTTCAATTGCTATTATCGGTGGTGCAGACGGCCCTACAGCTATTTTCTTAACATCAAAGCTCGCCTCACATCTTCTTGCACCTATAGCTCTGGCAGCTTACTCATATATGGCTCTTATACCAATTATTCAGCCTAAGATTATGAAGCTTCTTACAACAGAAAAAGAACGTAAGGTTGAAATGAAACAGTTAAGAACGGTTTCAAAAACAGAGAAAATAATTTTCCCTGTTGCTGTTCTTCTTTTCTGTGCAGCACTTCTTCCCTCTGTTGTTCCGCTTTTAGGTATGTTTATGCTTGGTAACCTTTTCCGTGAATGCGGTGTTACTGAAAGACTTTCAGAAACATCTCAGAATGCACTTATGAACATCATTACAATTATGTTGGGTGTTACCGTTGGTGCTACAGCAAACGGTCAGGACTTTATTCAGTTAAAAACAATTCTCATTATTGTTCTTGGTCTTGTTGCCTTCTCTTTCTCAACAGCAGGTGGCGTTATTTTCGGAAAAATACTTTACATTGTTACAAAAGGTAAAATCAATCCCCTTATCGGTGCGGCAGGTGTTTCAGCCGTTCCTATGGCAGCCCGTGTTGCTCAGAATGAAGGAAGAAAATATAATCCTACAAACTTCCTTCTTATGCATGCTATGGGTCCCAACGTTGCAGGTGTTATCGGTTCAGCTGTTGCAGCAGGCTTTTTACTTGCAGTTTTCGGTTAATAATTTTATATATAAAAAAAACGCTTAACCCGAAGGTTAAGCGTTTTTTTCTTTAATTATTCATCATCGTCAGCAAGTTTTGCTTCAGAGATAACTTTTTCAGCAATATTTGAAGGAGCATCTTCATAACGAGCAAATTCAAGAGTGAAGAAGCCTCTACCTGCTGTTACTGAACGAAGTGCAATAGCAAAGTCGCTCATTTCAGCCATAGGAACTTCAGCTATAAGCTCCTGCATACCTGTATCTTCTGCAGGTCCCATACCTAAAACTCTACCACGACGTTTATTAACGTCACCCATAATATCACCTAAATCATTATCGGGGATATATGCTTTAAGAGTTCCGGTAGGTTCAAGAATTGTAGGTGCTGCTTCGGGAACTGCTGCCTTGAAAGCAATTCTTGCAGCCATTTTGAATGCCATTTCAGAAGAGTCAACAGGGTGTTATGAACCGTCATGAAGACAAGCTTTGATGCCAACCATCGGGTAACCTGCAATAAGACCGGATGCTACGCATTCACGCAAGCCTTTTTCTACTGCAGGGAAGAAGTTCTTAGGAACTGCACCACCAACAACTTCGTCTGATGTGAATACAAATTCTTCTTCGCCCATATAAGGTTCAAAACGAATCCATACATCACCGAACTGACCATGACCACCTGACTGTTTCTTATGTCTACCCTGTTTATCAACAGTTTTACGAATAGTTTCTCTGTAAGCAACACGGGGAGCTTGAAGCTCAATTTCAACACCATATTTATTTTTAAGCTTTGAAACGATACTTTCAAGATGCTGTTCGCCAAGACCGGAAACAATCTGTTCTCTTGTTTCTTTATTTGTATAGAACTTCATTGAGCCGTCTTCTTCAGCAAGCTTATTAAGACCTGAAGCAACTTTATCTTCTTCGCCCTTCTTAACAACTACTACAGCCATTGAATAGCAGGGATCGGGGAAAGCAACGGGATTAAGCTCAACAACATTTTTAGCATCACACATTGTATCGCCTGTTTTAAAGCCTGCGAGCTTTGTTACAACACCGATATCACCGGCTGTGATTTCTGCAAGTTCTTCCTGCTTTGCACCTTTTACAGTAATGATTTTACCCATTTTCTCTTCTTCTTCAGTACGGGCATTGTAAGCTTTTGTTGCAGGTGTAATTTTACCTGAAACAACTTTGAAGAATGACATTTTACCAACGAATGGGTCAGCAACAGTTTTAAAGCAGATAGCTGCGAGAGAACCGTTGGGGTCGCATTCGATACCGTCTTCACCCTTAGGTGATGGTGCAAGCTTTGTAATACCGTTCATAAGAAGGTCAACAGCTTCACCTGTATAACCTGAGCAAGCATAAACAGGAACAACTGTACCATCAGCAACACCACGTGAAAGACCGTAAACAATTTCGTCGTGAGTAAATTCTTCGCCTTCAAAGAATTTCATCATAAGATCATCATCTGCGGTAGCAACAGCTTCTGTAAATGCTGCATGAATTTCATCAATAACAGGGTCAGCAGGCATATCTACCTGAGTAGCCTTTATACCATCATATTTAAATGCCTTATTCTGAAGGAAGTTAACGTAACAATCAACAACTCCACCAACCATATAAGGAACAACAACAGGGCAGATTGCTGTGCCATACTTTTCTTTAAGAGCATTAAGTGTTTTATAGAAATCACGGTTTTCACCGTCACATTTTGAAACTGCAATAAACTTTGAAAGTCCGTTTCTGCCTGCAAGACGAAGTGTTTTTTCTGCACCAACGTCAACGGCATGACCTGAAGAAAGAACAACGATTGCTGTTTCAGCTGCTCTTATACCTTCGCTTCTACCACCTTCAAAGTCAAAAAGACCGGGAGTATCAATAATATTAACCTTTCTGTCACGCCAATCAAAGCAAGCCATTGCTGATGAAACAGATACTTTTCTCTTTTTTTCTTCTGCATCGAAGTCAAGAACAGTGTTACCGTCAGCAACTCTGCCAAGACGGTCAGTTTCACCTGCGATAAATAACATTGCTTCAGCAAGAGTTGTTTTACCTCTTCCACCGTGACCGGCTATAACAATATTTCTGATATTGTCTTTCGTATAAGATTTCAAAATATTTTCCTCCCTAAACAACGTAAATCGTTGTAAATTTATAAATAATCACCGACTTAAAAAGCTAGTCGGATAGTATATTTGGTATTTTAGCACATATTTTTCGCCGTTTCAATGATTTTTTTGAGTAAAATGTAAAGATTATTGATATTACATAATAAACAAGCCTGATTTTTATATAATATGTAATGAAATTATTAACATAACTTATTTTCCATTGAAAAATTGAATGTTATGTGATAAAATAACTGTACATTGAGATTTTATGCACTAAAGAAGGCGAATTTTCGCCGACTCGGAGGTTTTAATAATGAACGAACAAAACAATAATGTAAAAGGTGGTTTAAATATACCAACCCCACCACCCGTTGTACCGAAAAAACCTAAAAAAAATAAAAAGAAAGTTTTAATAACTGTTGTTTCTGTAATAGTTGTTGTAGCTGTTGCAATAGCTTTGGTAGTTGCCATTAAAAGTGGTATTGAAAAGCAAAAAGAAGATTCTCTTAAACCCGTAATTGTTACAGATAATAACGGTGTCCCCGTTACAGACGTTAATGGTGAACCTGTTACGGTTATACCTGAAACAGAAATTCATACATATACCGACACAAACGGTGAAACACACACCACTATTGTTTACCAGGAAGTTATTATAACTGTTCCTGTTACAAATGAAAACGGTGAAGCTGTAACAGATGAAAATGGTGAAGCTGTTACTGAAGAAATTGTGTTTGTCCCCACAACAAAAGCTCCCGACCCCATTGTTGTCGGCACTTCTGCAGTTGCTGCTACAGATGAATCAGGCGAAGAAGTAACTGATGAAGATGGTGAAGTTGTTACTGAAATAGTTGAAATTACAACTATGCCCGATTCAACAACTCCTGCATCTGATAATACTCCGTCTTCAAACAAAAATACAACTATTGTCCCTATAACAGACGGTCAGGGTAACACAGCTGTTGACGAAGACGGTAACACATACACCGACGTAATTGAACTTACATCTAACCCTGTTACTGTTGAACCTGCACCTATTGACTGGAAAATGTCACGTGGTGGTACAGCAGCTGACTACGTTTCAAGTATTGCACCTTTAAAGAAGGGTGGTTACATTTCTGCAGTAGTTACTAACTCAAAAGACGGTAACTACAGAGAATATAGCGAGCTTGGCTATGCAACACCCTTCACTGTTCTTACAAAAGTTAAAAAAGACGGTGACGTTGACAAAGAAATCGTTGTTGGTTCTAAAAAAGGTATCACTGTAATTACATCAGTTGTTCCTACCGATGACGGTGGCTTCTATGCAGTTGGTTACGGTAAAAAGATCGGTGGTCAAAACGGCAAAGGCTATTATGACGGTGCTGTATTTAAATTTGATGAAGACGGTAACCAGGAATGGTTTAAAATCTTTGGTACTTCAACTGTTGACCTTTTCAACGGTGCTACACTTACATCTGACGGAGGTCTTGTTGTTGTAGGCTCTGTTGGTAATAACGACGGCGATGCAAAAGGCTTTGGCAAACCAAGACTTGAATCTGCTGCTTGTATCGTAAAATACAGCTCAAATGGTGATGTTATCTGGAAAAACATTTTAGGTGGAAATCAGGATGCATTCAATGATGTTGCTGAGGCATCTGACGGAAACCTTTATGTCGTTGGTGACTTCTATTCAGGAAATCTTTTCCCTGCTGTAGGGTCATCTGACAGTGGTGTAGTTAAACTTTCATCTATCGGTGAATATCTTGACGTTGCACCTATCGCAGGTAAAGGAACTGAATCATTCCCTTCTATTACTGCTTGTAAAAATGGCGGTGTAGTAGTTGTAGGTCGCTCAAATTCTTCTGATGCAGGCTCAATAGATAGCTTCTTTGTCGGCGACCTTGCTTCCAGAGGTGGCTACGACTCTTATATAGTAAAATTCACAAATAATCTTACAATTGATTTTGCAAATCCATTCAGAGGTCAGTATGATGATGCTCTTACCTGTGTTATTGAAACAGAGGACGGCTCATTCATCGCTGCAGGCTACAGCAATTCGTCAACACGTGACTTTAAAGGCATCACCACAAGAGGTGGCGACGATATTGTTATAGCTTCTTTTACCAAATTCGGTGTACTTTCATGGGCTCGTTCTTTTGGTGGTACTAAGGACGACAGTGCAAATGCAATTTGCCTTGGTACAGACGGTGGATACGTAGTTGCAGGTAAAACTCTTTCAAAAGATATAGATATGAAAGGTATCGCACAATACATAAACGGTAAATCCGTTGGTGTTATTGTTAAATTTCCTGAATAATGATTAAAATAAAATGTAATTATCTGAACGGTGCTGTTGCAGTACCCACAGAACTTATAGATATGCACTTAAAGCTTGCTCCAGCAGCAAGCTTTAAGGTTTTACTTTTCATTTTAAGAAATCCTGATGGCACGTCTGACTCAAAACAGATCGCGTGTTGCACAGGGTTAAGTGAAGATGAAGTTATAGCTTGTCTTAATTTCTGGCAAAACAACGGTGCTATTGAAATAACAGACGAAGAAGTTTCTGAAGAAAAATTAAAAGAAGCTTCCTGTAATGCAAAATGTTGTATTCCCCAAGAAGAAAACAAGGCTTGTTGCGAAGAAACTAAAGCAACAGTTAAAGTAAAGTCTTTGCCTGTAAAAAAGCCAACTCAACGAGAAATTGCCAAAAGACTTTCTGAAGAACCTGAGGTTGAAATAATTTATAAAGAAGCTCAGAATATTTTAGGTACCTTCGGCTATGATACACAGGCTTTGCTTTTGATGATATATGATTACTACGGTTTCCCACCTGAAGTTATAATCACCCTTTTACAACATCAGAAGGATGAAGGTAAAACATCATCTTCTTTCATAAAATCAAGAGCTGAAGACTGGGCAAAACGTGGTATTGATTCACTTGAGCTTGTAGAAAAAGAGCTTTTTGCTTTAGAAAAGATTTCAAAATATTTTGATGAATTAAAAGATTGTGCCGGTTTCAACGGTGACTCTGCCACTCCGAGAATTGCTAAATTTTTAAGAGTATGGGCAATTGATTGGGATTGCTCTGCTGAGCTTATAAAATATGCTTTAGAACAGTCGGGCAACGTCCTTACCGACACAAACAAGCTTCTTAAAAAATGGGTTAATTCGTCAATTAAAACTCCTGAAGAAGTTGAAAAGCTTAATAAAAAAGCTGTACCAAAAGAAATTAAAAAATCTTATGATACAGAATCAGTAGGTAAATCAAGTGTTCTTGATTGGATAAAGAAATATGCAGATTCGGAGGATGAGCAATGAAATTTTCGGATATAATTTACTCAAAAGCTGAAAATATTCTGAAATCCCGTCGTGATCAGGCTGAAAAATTAGCCGAGCTTCGCAGAAGAGAATTTATAGCAAAATACCCTGAGCTTGTAGATATTGAAAACACAATGAAACAAGCTGCTCTTGACGTTATAAGAAGCGTTGGTGCAGATGGCAAAAGAGTTAATGTTTACGAGATAGCCCAGGTTAACCTTAAAGCACAGGAGCAAAGAAAAGAGCTTATTAAAAATGCCGGATATCCCGAAGATTACCTTGTTCCACCTTACACCTGTAAAAAATGTAACGACAGTGGTATTTTAAACGGTAAGCTTTGCGAATGTCACCTTGCAATTCTTCAACAGCTTTCAGTAAGTGAGCTTTCATGTAGTCCCCTGCTTGCAAAATCAACCTTTGATACCTTTGATTTAAAGTATTACAGCGAAATCAAAGACAGGGATTTAGGCTATTCACCCCGTGATATTATGCGTGGCTGTTATGAAATGCTCAAAGCATATGCAGAAAACTTTTCTTGTAATTCTAACAGCTTCTTTTTCACAGGTGCAACCGGACTTGGCAAGACTCATTTAGCTCTTGCTGTTCTTAACAAGGTTACCCAGAATGGCTTTAACGTTTATTATGCATCTGCAGGCAGCATAGTTAAAAAGCTTGAAAAAGAAAGATTCGGCAGAAGTGACGAAAGCATCGAAGAAGAAATTGAAAAATGCGACCTTCTTATTGTTGATGACTTAGGTGCTGAGTTTGCAACAGCCTTTTCACAGGCTGCAATAAACGAGCTTGTAAACAATACAATCCTTTCAGGCAAGCCTATGATTATTATTTCAAATCTTTCAAGAAACGAGCTTGAAGAAAGATACGGTCAGCGTCTTACATCACGTCTTAATTGCTTTGAGATTATAGAATTTGTAGGCGAAGACATACGTCAATTACTTAAATAAACTTTTCGGAGGTTTTATATTATGTTAAAAGGTATTCCAAACATCATTTCACCCGAGCTTCTTAAAATTCTTGACGAAATGGGTCACGGTGACGAAATAGTTATCGGTGACGGTAACTTCCCTGCTGCATCTAATGCACAGAGACTTATCCGTTGCGACGGTCACAACGTTCCTGAGCTTCTTGATGCTATTCTTAAGCTTTTCCCTCTTGATACATACGTTGAAAGCCCTGTTATGCTTATGGCTACAACAAAAGGCGATCCCACACCCACAATATGGGCTGAGTATCAGGACATCGTTAACAAAAATAACGGTGAAACAAAAATGAGTGAAATTGAAAGATTTGCTTTCTACGACAGAGCTAAAGATGCTTATGCTATTATTGCAACAAGCGAAATGGCTCTTTATGCAAACATTATCCTTAAAAAAGGCGTAGTAACTGAATAATTTATTTAAACAAAAAGCCTGATTTAGTGAGTGTAAATCAGGCTTTTCTGTTAATTAAATTCAATATAGTGTTATTTTTTATAAAACTTTTATTTTGTGGTGGTGATAATTCTGGAATACTGTATTTTATATTTTTTTGTTATATCCTTCGTAACGGTTATTATAACCATATATGATAAAAAGGCTTCAAAGCATCCGGGTAAAAGGCGTATAAGCGAAAAAGCCTTGTTTTTGCTTGCTGTTTCAGGTGGCAGTGTTGCAGAATATCTTACAATGCTGAAAATCCGTCACAAAACAAAGCATAAACGCTTTATGATAGGCTTGCCTGTTATAATTTTTATACAGCTTTGCTTATTAGGGTACGCTTTATTTCAACTGTAAATAAAATAATAAAAGCAAAATCAAAAAAAGACGGTCCACTACTATAATTAGTAGATAGGGACCGTCTTTTTTACAGGCTGATTGTGTAAAAGCAGTTTATTTTTTTACTGAAACAGGAAACTGTTCTTCATTAAAACCAAGAACGTATGCAATTCTTATAGGAATTTCATAGTTATTTACTGTTTCACCGTTTTCAATAAGCTTATCTGAGCCGTAAATTAAAAGTGGAACGTTTGCTGAAGAGTGTGAGCCAGAAGTAAATACATAGCCGTCACTCTCTTTTGTAATGGCACCTGTTTCGTGGTCAGCAGTAACAATTACAAGTGTTTCTCCGTCCTGAGCTGCGTATTCAAGAACGTAATCAATTACCTTGTCAAACTCCATTACAGCTTCCATCATATTTTCATCTTCGTTAGAATGGGAATGCTTATCAATATGAGCTCCTTCAATCATAAGGAAGAATCCTTCATCTGTGTCATCAAGCAAATCAATTGCTTTTACTGTCATTTGCTCTAAAGTAGGTGTATTTTCGTCAGACTGTTCTAAAGTCCAAAGGTCATTTGTAAACTGTGCAAAGCTCTTGCTGCCTTCTTCAAGAGCCATCATTTCATCATAAGTTGTAACAAAGCTATAGCCATTTGATTTTGCTGCTTCTTTTGTAGCAATACCGTTCTGAGCACCCCAGATAAGATGAATGCCTGATGCAAGCTGGTCTTCTGTAATACCCTCTGCTTTATCACGGTTTGACTCGTGAGCAGAAAAAGCAGACGGTGTAGCACCTGATGTTTCGTCAGACGTAATAACACCTGTCATCATACCTTTTTCAAGACAGAGTTCTGTTATATTTTTAGGATGAGATACAACATCAAGGCTGTCAGTAAGATAAACACCAATAGCACCGTTATATGTTCTTACACCTGTTGCAAGTGCAGTACCACCTGCAGCACTATCTGTTACTTTATTTGTAAGTGAACGTGTCATAGAGTCGCCCCTGATTAAAAAGGTATCCATAGCAAGGTCAACTTCTTTTTCATCTTTTGTTTTTTCAAGATGATTAAAGCCCATACCGTCACCAATAAGGAAAATAACGTTTTTAATATTACTATCGTGATAATTAACAGCTTCGGTAGTTGTGGGATCAACGAAAGCACCGAAGGTTGTACCGATAGTAAGAAGTATGCTCATAAATATTGAGCTTATCTCCAAGAATAATTTTTCTAACATTTCTATCATAAAAACACCTCTATTTTTTATTATACATTCATAATATTACAGAAGTTTTTAAAAATCAATATTTCATTTAACTATAAATTTATCTTTTTCCTTTAAATCAAGGCAGGTTATTATATCTTCAAAATTTGCTTTTGCGTCTGAAAGTGCCGAAGTTTTATGAGAATCACTGCCTAAATAGAACTTACAGCCACAGTCTTTTGCAATATGGTAAGGTCTTAATAATATTTTCTTGTCTTCTTCAACCATTGAAAGCGTTTTTATATTAAGCTCTATGCCAACACCTTTTTTACTGCAATCTTCAAATAAATCATACATTATTTTTTCGGGAATCAGCTTTATAACTTCGGTAGTACGGTTTTTCAAAATGTGACCACAAGTTAAATGTGCTATACCAATTTTATTCCAGGGAAGGTCCTTTTTCAACAGCTCCTGAAGCCTTATTACCCAGATTTTTGCTGCTTCTTCAGGAGTTTCAATCTTTGTTCTGACCGTATTACCTGCAAGATGCATATGTGTTGTAGGAATTACAACAAAATCAAATTCATTAAATCTTTCTACACCTACACCAACAACAAAATTGTAGTCCATATCAGCTTCGGCACCAAATAAAAACTTAACATCTTTATCTTGTGGTAAAGGTAAAACAGATTTTAAGCAGGAAAATCTTTGACCTTCGTGCCATTCGGCCTCGCTTTCAACGTTTTCATCCCACAAATGATTTGTAAGACATATTTTATTAAACCCGTTTTGCTTTGCATATTCCAATATAACTTCAGGTGTCTGATTTTCATCGTGGCAACAAGGTGAAACTGTTGAATGAATGTGAAAATCATGGTCAGCAATATATCTCACTTTTTTCATCTCCCAAATTTTTATGTTTCTATTTTATCTTGATGACTTCTTAAAATCAAGAAAAATCTATATTTCTATAATACACTTCCTGTATTGCATTACATCCTTAAATATGTTAAAATTATTGTAATTGTAATATTCTAAGGAGAGTGTAGTTATGAAAAAATCTACTCTTTATTTCGGTGAATTCAAGCAGTATGATAAAAAATTTCTTACTGCAGAAAACGGAATAAATCCCGATAACGTTTGTGACATAGCATTTGAAGATGAAACCCTTTATATTTCTGACGGTAAGGGTCTTATTCAATATGAAAACGGTAACACAAAAAAGCTTAATATAAAAACTTCAAAGCTTTTTTCTAAAAGTGGAAAGCTTTACGGTGCTTCCGGCAACAGCCTTATAGAAATTAAAAAAGGTAAAGCCAAAAAGGTGGCTGATTTTGACAGCTCTGTTATTGATATTTCAGTAGCTCTTGACGGTTCTTTATGGCTTATTACTGAAGAAGATTTATATCTTGAAAAAGACGGTGAATTTGAGAAAATCGTTGGTCTTCCCAGCGAAACAGTTTGCGTCGCTGCCCTTAACAACAAAACAAAATACGGTGAAACCGTTTACGTAGGTTCTACTGAAGAAGGTCTTTTATCAATGAAAGGAAAACGTCGTCATTGGGCAGAGCTTCTTCCTGATAACACAGGCGTTATGAGCAAAAAAATCAACTGTCTTCAGATAGATGCCCTTGGTCACTTATGGGTAGGCTCTGACGAAGGTCTCAACATCTATGACGGCAAAAATTACTGGTTTAACGGTAACGATTTCTATTCCGTTCCCGACGGCTCATTTAATGATATGTATTTTGCTGCTGACGGTAAGAAATATTTTGCTACAAACACAGGTATTATTACTCTTATCGAAGGTAAAATTTCTTATTTCTCATACGGTGCATGGCTTATGCACCCCACAGTAACAAAGCTTGCAGTTTCTGATAACGGTACAATTGCTGCAGTTACCCCAAGGGGAATAAGTGTTATTACTCATAAATATATGACTCTCGAAGAGAAAGCAGAGCACTTTGATAAATTAACTGAAAAATATTTTATGAGAAATGAAGGCTACCACGTTGGCAGATGTCTCAGAAAATACGGTGATTTAGATTCAGGCTTACTTCTCAACTCTGATAACGACGGTCTTTTTACAGGTCTTTATTGTGCAAGTCAGTGCTTCCGTTATAAAGCAACGGGCAGTGCAGAAGCTAAAGCAAATGCCAAAAGATCAGTTGAAGCTATGATTAAGCTTACTGAAGTTACAGGTAAATCAGGCTTTACTGCAAGAGCTACAAGATATACCGACGACCCCTATTTCGGAACAGGTAACCGTGAAGAATGGCACGCCTGCAAGGATATCCCCGATTGCGAATGGCTCGGTGAAACATCAAGTGATGAAATGACAGGTCATTACTTTGCTTACGGTATTTATTATGACCTTGTTGCTGATAAAAAAGAGAAAAAGAAAATTGCAGAAGTAGTTAAAAAGATAACTGACCATATTATTGAAAACAACTTCCATCTTTGCGACGTTGACGGCGTACCTACCACATGGGCAAACTGGGAGCCTGAGCTTCTTAACAACGATGACCGTTGGTTCTTTGAAAGAGGAACAAACTCTCTCGAAATTCTCTCTTTCCTAAAAACTACATACCACGTAACAGGTGATGAAAAGTATAACGACGTTTTCAATATGCTTATTGAAAAATATCACTATGCTATGAACTGTATGCAGTATAAATGTGAAGATTTCCACATCGCTCATATCGACGACCAGCTCGATTTCACAAATATTTATCCCCTTATTATGTATACCGACAACGAAGCACATAAGGAAATTTTCAAAATGGGTCTTACTCACCACTTTGACTATGAAAAAATTGAGCGTTCACCTTTCTTCAATATCGTTTACGGCTCATTGACAAATCAGCCCTGCGACATTGAAAACGCTGCAAAATCACTTTCAGAAATGAATCTTGATCTTGTTGTATGGCCCACATATAACAGCTACAGAAAAGATATCGTTATTGACCACTCACCTGAAGAATTAGGATGTGCTCCACAGCTTAAATACCCTGTTGAATACAGCTCACGTTTACTTGTAAATTACGACGGTAACCCCTTCGTTTGCGATTCAGGTGCTGAAGAATTTGTTTCTATCAATAAAAAGTCTGCTAACCGTGCCGCAGCACTCCCCGGTACTGACGGTGCAAACGGTATGCATACTGCTATGCCTTATATCTACCTTCTTCCATACTGGATGGGTAGAGCACACGGTCTTTTAGGCGACTGATAAAGTGCAAAGTGCAAAATGCAAAATGCAAAACGCAAATCACAAAGTGCTAAGTGCATCGGCGTTGATAGGGCTTTGCAAAAATTAAT
>JAZOSL010000104.1:0-14765 GCA_045657085.1 Acutalibacteraceae bacterium
TTTTGTTTATATGTAGTGAACAAAAAAAACTTGATTTATCATAGTTATTTTCATAGTAATTCCATTGACCGAAGAGCTTTATAGTTGTATAATAATGTCGATATATGAAAAGGAGTAGTGTATAATGCTTCATAATTACGAACAGTGGTACGGTTTTGAGGACGGTACTTGGAAAAGAGAAATAAACGTCAGAAGCTTTATTAAGCATAACTATACACCTTATGATGGTGATGAAAGCTTCCTCGTAGGTCCCACAGAAAACACAATTAAGTTATGGGATCAGGTTCTTGAACTTTCAAAGCAAGAGCGCGATGCAGGCGGTGTTCTTGATATGGACACTAAAGTTATTTCAACAATAACATCTCACGGTCCCGGTTATCTTAATAAGGATATTGAAAAAATCGTTGGATTTCAGACAGACAAGCCCTTTAAAAGAGCGCTTATGCCCTACGGCGGTATTCGTATGGCTGAAAAAGCTTGTAAGGATAACGGCTATGAGCTTGACCCAGAAGTAAAAGAATTTTTCTCTGTTCACAGGAAAACTCACAACGCAGGTGTTTTTGATGCATACACACCTGAAATGAGAGCTTGTCGTTCCAGCCACATTATAACAGGTCTTCCTGATGCTTACGGCAGAGGAAGAATTATAGGTGACTACAGAAGAGTTGCCCTTTACGGTGTTGACAGACTTATTGAAGATAAGCTTGAACAGAGAGAAACAACACGTTCAGCAATGTATTCTCACGTTATTCAGGAACGAGAAGAGCTTTCCGAACAAATAAGAGCTCTTGAAGATCTTAAAAAGATGGCGTTAAGCTATGGCTTCGATGTTTCAGAGCCTGCAAAAGACACAAAAGAAGCAATACAATGGCTTTATTTTGGTTACCTTGCTGCAGTTAAAGAGCAGAATGGTGCTGCAATGTCTTTAGGCAGAACTTCTACTTTCCTTGACATATATTCTGAGCGTGATATTAAAAACGGTATTTATACAGAAGAAGAAATTCAGGAAATGGTAGACCATTTCATAATGAAGCTTCGTCTTATAAAGTTTGCCCGTACACCTGAATATAATGCTCTTTTCTCAGGCGATCCCCAGTGGGTTACCGAGTCAATTGGTGGCGTTGCTATTGACGGTCGTCATATGGTTACAAAGATGTCTTACAGATATCTTCATACTCTTGAAAACTTAGGTGCTGCTCCTGAACCTAACCTTACAGTATTATGGTCGGTAAGGCTTCCTGAAAACTTCAAGAGATATTGTGCAAAAACTTCTATTGAAACATCTTCAGTTCAGTATGAAAACGATGACCTTATGAGATTTCACCACGGTGATGACTATGCAATTGCTTGTTGTGTTTCATCTATGGTAGTCGGTAAAGAAATGCAGTTCTTCGGTGCTAGAGCTAACCTTGCAAAATGTCTTCTTTACGCTATCAACGGTGGTATTGATGAAATTTCAGGCAAACAGATTGCACCTGAATTTAGACCTATTACAAGCGAATACCTTGATTATGATGAGGTTATGAAGAAATACGATGCTATGATGGAATGGCTTGCAGGTGTTTACGTTAACACACTAAACATTATCCACTATATGCACGATAAATATTGTTACGAAAAGCTTCAGATGGCTCTTCATGATAAGAAGGTTACACGTTGGTTTGCAACAGGTATTGCAGGTCTTTCAGTAGTTGCTGACTCTCTTTCGGCAATTAAATATGCAAAGGTTAAAACAATCCGTAACGAAGCAGGTATTGTTGTTGATTATGAGGTTGAGGGCGATTTCCCCAAATACGGTAACGATGATGATAAGGTTGATAAAATCGCATACGACATCGTTCATAGATTTATGACTCATATCAAAAAGAATCATACCTACAGAGATGGTATTCCTACAACGTCAATTCTTACAATCACTTCAAACGTAGTTTACGGTAAAAACACAGGTGCTACACCTGACGGACGTAAGAAAGGTGAACCCTTTGCACCCGGTGCGAACCCAATGCATCGTCGTGATACTAAAGGTGCAGTTGCTTCATTGGCGTCTGTTGCAAAACTTCCATTCCGTGACGCTCAGGACGGTATTTCAAATACATTCTCAATTATTCCTGATGCATTAGGTAAGGATATGCAGATTTTTGCAGGCGATATTGAAGTTGATTTTGATTGCTCGAATGGTGCTTGCGCAACACCAACACTTTTCGAAGGTCTCGACACAGACGAATAAGACAAATAATTGTTTATAAAACAAAGGAGGATTTAAAATGGCTGCAACTGATAATCAGATTGATAACCTTGTTTCCCTTCTTGATGGCTATGTTCAAAAGGGTGGACATCACCTTAACGTAAATGTTTTCTCAAAAGAAACTTTACTTGATGCTCAGGCACACCCTGAAAAATATCCACAGCTTACAGTAAGAGTAAGCGGATATGCTGTAAACTTTATTAAGCTTACAAAAGAACAACAAGACGAGGTTATTTCAAGAACCTTCCACGATAAAATCTAATGACAGGTTATATTCATTCAAAGGAAAGCTTTGGTACAGTAGACGGCCCCGGTATACGATACGTTTTATTTATGCAGGGCTGCCCTATGAGGTGCCTTTACTGTCATAATCCTGACACTTGGGAAATAGAGTCGGGTACTGTTGTTACTGCCGATGAAATAATAAAAGAAGTAATAAAAAACAAGGCTTTTTATTCCAAGGGTGGTATCACTGTTAGTGGTGGCGAGCCGTTACTACAGCCGGATTTTCTTATTGAACTTTTCAAAAAAGCTAAAGAAGAAGGTATCCACACTTGCATTGATACTTCGGGTATTACTTTCAACGAAGAAGATGCAGGGTATCTTTCAAAGCTTGATGAATTATTGAGTTATACAGTCCTTGTAATGCTTGATATTAAGCATATAGATTCTCAAAGCCACAAAGGGTTAACAGGTCACAATAATGAAAACGTTCTCGCTTTCGCAAAATATATTGATAAGAAGAATATTGATATATGGATTCGTCACGTTGTTGTAACAGGGTATACTGATAATAAAGATGACCTTTTCAGGTTAGGTGAATTTATAGGTCGCTTAAAAAATCTTAAAGCTCTCGATGTTTTACCGTATCATACAATGGGTGTAAACAAATACAAAGAGATGAATATACCTTATAGACTGGAGGGTGTAGAAGCAGTTAGTAAAGTGACTGCAAAAAATGCACGACAGATTATTGTTGAAGGTATAAAAAAAGCAAGAAAAAAATAATGTGAAAAGAAGCAAAACAGTCGATAAGATTGTTTTGCTTCTTTATTTAATATAAGAAAAAATGTTAAAAATTTAATATAAGAAAAAATGTTAAAAAAGTGTCAAAAACAGGTGTGAAATACATAGATTTTGAACAAGTTTGTGAATTAAATAACCATCGAAAAAAAGTACGGTTTTTATTGGTTAAAATAGTTAACTTTAAGGAAAAAATTTGTGCATTTGAGTTCATTGACATTGAATAATTAAATGTATTATAATACACTAGTAATGCTATGTAGTATACTCTTTTCCAGTTTTTTAGGGCTAAACGTAGCAATCAGAAAGGTAGGTCAGAATAATGGCTTTTTCACTTCACGGTGTTAATGTTCCTCATAGAAAAAACACTGAAAAAATTCCTGCTGTAAGAATGCCTGTTCCCAAGACAGTTTCTATTCCTATGGCTATGCATATAGGCAAACCGGCAAAGCCTGTTGTTAAGGCAGGGGACCACGTTGATATCGGTACTCTTATCGCCGAACAAGATGGTGCTGTTTCATCACCTATTTATGCCAGTGTATCAGGTACTGTTACCAAAATTGCAGATATGCTTATTTCTACAGGTTCGTTTGTACCTGCTATTGTTATTGAATCTGATGGTGAAAACACAGTAGCAGACGTAACCCCACCTGTAATTAATTCTAAAGAAGATTTTATCGAGGCTGTTAAAAAGAGTGGTCTTGTAGGTCTTGGTGGTGCAGGCTTCCCCACATACGTTAAATTCAATACTGATAAACCGATTGAGCACTTTATAATAAACGGTACTGAATGTGAGCCTTATATTACAAGTGATACACGTACAATGATTGATGACGCTGACTATATTGCTGAAGCAATCGAATTAGTTGATAAATATCTTAACGTAGGTCAGTTCATTATCGGTATCGAAAAAAACAAAAAAGATGCAATAGCAAAAATGAATGCCATTGCTGCCAAAAACAGCAAAGTTGTTGTTAAGGTTCTTCCGTCAAGATACCCTCAGGGTGGCGAAAAGGTTCTTATATTCAATACTACAAAAAAAGTAGTTGGAGCCGGAATGCTTCCTATAGATGTTGGTTGTATTGTTTGTAACTGTACTACAATGGCGTTTATTGCAAAATACGTTAAAACAGGTATGCCGCTTGTTGAAAAAACAATTACAGTAGACGGTGCGTGTGTAAAAGAACCAAAAAACGTAACGGTTCCTATAGGTACTGCCCTTAAAGATGTTTTCGAATTCTGTGGTGGATTTACAGAAGATCCCCAGAAGGTTCTTTACGGTGGCCCTATGATGGGTATTTCAGTCCCCGATACAGACGTTCCTGTTCTTAAACAGACAAATGCAATTCTTGCATTGAATAAAAAAGAAGTTTATGCACCAAAGGAAACAGCTTGTATAAGATGCGGAACCTGTCTTAATACCTGTCCTCTCGGAATAAATCCTCAGACAATTGCAAGAGCATATGATTTAAGAGATATGGAGAAACTCAGAAAAGCAGGTATTGAGGTTTGTATGGAGTGTGGTTGTTGTGCTTACAACTGTCCTGCAAGCAGACCTCTCGTACAAATTAATAAAATGGCGAAAATTGCATACAGAGAGTATAAAGCGGAGAAAGAAAAGGAGGCAAACAAATAATGGATAATTTACTTCACGTTTCTGTGTCTCCTCATATTCACGGAAAGAAAACAACAAGAGCTTTTATGCTTGATGTTATAATTGCTCTCTTACCTGCTACAATTGCAGGTTGTGTAATTTTTGGATTAAGGGCACTTCTTGTTGTAGCTGTAGCCGTTGCTTCTTGTGTAGTATCTGAAGCAGTGTTTAATCTTATAATAAAGAAAAAACAGACTATTGATGATTTTAGTGCAATAGTAACAGGATTACTTCTTGCATTAAATCTTCCTGCAAATATTCCGTTATGGCAGGTAGTTGTTGCATCAATGTTTGCAATAATCGTTGTTAAATGTGTTTTCGGTGGTCTTGGTTGTAACATTGTAAACCCTGCAATTACTGCAAGAGTATTTATGCTTGTGGCTTTCGGCTCAATGACAACTCAGGCATTCCCCAAAAACCTTGATGTAACAGCAGGTGCAACACCACTTGCAGAGTTGGCAAAGGGAACAACTCCTGACATTATGGATTTATTCTTAGGTAACGTTGGTGGTGCGATTGGCGAGACATGTTCAGTGGCACTCCTTATTGGTGCAATTTATTTACTTGCAAAAAAAGTTATTTCATGGCATATTCCTGTTAGTTATATTGCAACTGTATTTATAATTTCTCTTGCTGTAGAAGGCTTCGATGTTATGAAAGCTCTTGCATGGGTGCTTTCAGGTGGTCTTATTATCGGTGCATTCTTTATGGCTACTGATTACGTAACATCACCCACAACTCCAAAAGGTAGCATCATCTATGGTATAGGTGCAGGTATTATTACAATTCTTATTCGTTTCTGGGGAAATTATCCCGAGGGTGTTTCATTTGCAATTCTTATAATGAATATTCTCAACCCCTATATTGATGCTTTAACAGGCCGCAAGGTTTTCGGAGGGGATAAGAAATGAAAAATTATATTAAAAGCGTAGGTGCTTTAACAGTAATTTGTGGTGTGGTTGCAATTTTACTTGCTTTGACCAACTCAATTACAGCACCGATTATTGAAAAAAATGCCTCAGCTGCAGCAAATGAAGCTTTGGTAGTTGTTTTACCTGATGGTGAAGAATTTACATCAGTTGATTTGACAGCTTATGAACTCCCTTCGACCGTAACAGAAGTATTCACAGAGAAAAACGGTGGTGTTGTAGTTAAGCTTACAACAACAGGTTACGGCTCGGATATGGTAATTATGGTCGGTATTGATGGTAGTGGCACAGTTACAGGTGCTACTTGCCTTTCAAGTAACGAGACCTTAGGTTATGAAAAAACATATGGTGAAAATTTGGTTGGTGCAGCCGTTGATACCATTGACGGTTTTGATACTATTGCAGGCGCTACAATGACAACCGGTGCATACAAAGGTGTAGTTAAAGACGCTCTTAATACTGCTGTTATTCTCGGTGGTGGCTCTGTTGACGTAAGAACAGAAGAAGAAATTCTTGCTGATAACCTTAGTGCTGCATTACCTGATGGTGAAGGTGAGTTTGAAAGCGTATTCGTAGCTGAAAGTATTGATGAAAGTATCACATCTGTATATAAAGCAATAAACGGTAAAGGCTATGTATTCGTAATTGGTGAAGCTTTTGTTGGTACAGATGCAGAAGGTGTTGTTCTTACAGAAGTTGATGAAACAGTAAAAACTGCAGTTTCAAATAGTGTAGCAGCAATTATTGCTTCTGAAATTACAGAAGTTGATATTTCAGGTTATGAAATGCCTAAGCAGATTGAAAAAGCATATAAAACTGCAAGTGGTAACTATGTGTTCGATTTGAAGGCATCAGGTTTTGGTATAAACGGTGACGAATATTACAATCCTTCGGGTGAGTATATTAAAATCAAGGTTTCTGTTACTGCAGACGGTCAGATTATTGCTTGTCAGACAATATCACAGAAAGAAACAGACGGTATAGGCTCTGCTTGTGAAGACGCAACCTTCTATTCACAGTTTAACGGCAAAACAGAAGCTGATTACGGTGATATTGATGCTATAAGTGGTGCAACAATTACTACAAATGGATATAAAACTGCAGTTTCAAAGGTATTTGAAGCAATTAAGATTTTGAAAGGAGAAGCCTGATTATGAAAAAAGATGGTAATTTATCAGTAATGTTAAAGGGCTTGCTCCGTGAAAATCCTGTTTTCGTTCTGATTCTTGGTACTTGTCCCACTCTTGCAACTACAACTTCAGTTATAGGTGCTATCGGTATGGGTCTTGCAGCTGCGGCAGTTCTTATTTGCTCAAATGCAGTTATATCTCTTCTTCGTAAATTTATTCCCGATACGGTACGAATTCCTTGTTATATCGTTATTATCGCAGGCTTCGTTACTATCGTAAGAATGTTTATGCAGGCATATCTTCCGGATATGTATGAGCTTTTAGGTGTTTACCTTGACCTTATTACAGTTAACTGTATTATTCTTGGTCGTGCCGAAATGTTTGCAGGTAAAAACACAGTAGGAAAATCAGTTCTTGACGGTATTGGTATGGGTCTTGGCTTCACAATAGCTCTCGTTGCTATGGCAACAGTTCGTGAAGTGCTTGGTGCAGGTAGCTTTGCAGGAATTGAAATTCCGTTTATGATCGACCATACAATAGATATTTTTATCAAAGCTCCCGGTGGCTTGATGGTATACGGTTTACTTATTGCTCTTGTTAATGTTATTACAAAAGGCAAGGCAATAAAGAAAAAAGAATTTTCTTGTGCAGGTTGTCCGTCAGCAGGTGTCTGCAACGGTGGTTGTGCAACAGCAGCTAAAAAGGAGGGTGAATAATGGATACTTTCAAAAGTTTAGTTGTTATTCTTATGTCCTCTGTTCTTGTTAATAACTACGTTCTTAACAGGTTTTTAGGTATTTGCCCCTTCTTGGGTGTTTCTAAAAAGCTTAATCAGGCAGTTGGAATGGGTATTTCGGTTATATTCGTTATGCTTATGGCAACGGCAGTTACATGGCCTATTCAGATGTTTGTTCTTAATACATTAGGATTAGGTTATGCACAGAATATCGTATTTATTCTTGTTATTGCAGCACTCGTTCAGTTTATTGAAATTGTTTTAAAGAAGTTTATACCATCTCTTCATAAGAGCTTAGGTGTTTATCTTCCTCTTATTACAACAAACTGTGCAGTTCTCGGTGTAACTATCAATAATATTTTAGACGGTTATAATTTCGTTGAATCAATGGTAAGCTCTTTAGGTTGTGGACTTGGTTTCCTTCTTGCTATGGTTCTTTTCTCAGGTGTTCGTTCACTTATTGATGAAAGACTTGTTCCAAAGGCATTTAAAGGTCTTCCCGTAACATTGATAGCAGCTTCCTTTGTTTCTCTTGCCTTTTTCGGTTTTGCCGGAATTGTTGATAATTTATTTGCTTAAGGAGGAGTAAGTTAATGGTAGTAGATATTTTAACGGCTCTTCTCGTTGTAGCGGTTATAGGTGTTGTAGCAGGTGTTCTTCTTGCAGTTGCATCTCACTTTTTTGCAGTTGAAGAAAATGAAACTGTAAAAAAGGTTCGTGAAGCGCTTCCCGGTGCTAACTGTGGTGCTTGTGGTTACGCAGGTTGTGATAGTTATGCCGAAGCAGTAGCAAACGGCAAGGCTGAACCTAATCTTTGTATTCCCGGTTCAACGGCAGTTGCTCAACAGCTTTCTGAAATTCTTGGTGTTTCAGTTGAAACAGAGGAGCCTAAAGTAGCATTTGTTACTTGTAACGGTAACTGTGATGCTACAAGCAATAAAGCTATATATGACGGTCTTAACGGCTGTAATTCATCAAAAATGCTTTACGGCGGTCCTGCAACTTGCGTTTTCGGTTGTATTGGTTGTGGTGACTGTGCAGAAGCTTGTCCTGTTGATGCTATTTGTGTTTATGGAACACTTGCTCACATTGACCCCCGTGTATGTATCGGCTGTGGTAAATGTGCAAAAACTTGTGCAAAGGGCATTATTAAAATGATACCCAGAAGTGCGAAAACTGTTGTTATGTGTAGCAATAGTGAAAAAGGTGCTGTTGCAAGAAAGAATTGTAAAAACGCTTGTATCGGTTGTAAAAAATGTCAGCTTAATTGCCCTGAAAAAGCAATTACAGTTGAGAATAATTTCGCAGTAGTTGATCAGGATAAGTGTACGGGTTGTGGACTTTGCGTTGAAAACTGTCCCACTAAATGCATTAAAACAGTTGATTTCCCCAATGGACGAATCGGTTGATTATGAAGAAAAAAGAAAATCAGAACAAAAACAAAAAACGCAATGATTTTATCCTTGCCGCCGTTATTTTAGTAATAGCGGTGGCAGGGCTTTTGATTATGAATTTTACCAAAACACAGGGCGATTTTGCTGTAGTTAAAATAGACGGTGTAGAAAAACACAAGCTTTCTCTTAATGAAGAAATAAAATTGGATATCGTTACAGGTGAAAAAGAAGAATATATCAACACTCTAATTATAGAAGATGGTGTTGCTTATATGTCTGAGGCGAATTGTCCTGATGGGATTTGTGTAGCTCACAGGCCAATAAAGAACACAGGTGAAAGTATTGTCTGTTTGCCACATAAAATAGTTGTTGAAATACAGTCAAAAAATAACGTGGATGAATTAGATGCTATAGCATAAAAGCTGATAAAATAAGGAAAAACAGAAAGAGGTGTGGTTATGAGAGAAAAAACAAAAAAAATAGCGTTCTTGGGTGTAATCACATCTGTTGCTTTGATTTTAGCTTACGTGGAGTCATTGTTACCACCAATATATGCTGCAGTCCCGGGTATAAAAGTGGGTTTACCTAATGTGGTTATAATATTTCTTTTATATCGTTTCGGAGTTAAAGAGGCTGCAATGGTTTCAGGTGTAAGACTTTTTATCGTAGCTTTGTTGTTTGGTAATATAATGACTCTTGCTTACAGTACAGCAGGAGCTGTTTTGAGCCTTTTGCTTATGGCTGTTCTTAAAAAAACTAATAAGTTTTCTACTGTTGGTGTAAGTATAGTTGGTGCCGTTGCCCATAACCTTGGGCAGATAATAGTCGCTGTGCTACTTTTAGAAAGCACCCGGATAGGGTATTATATGATAATTCTTGCTGTTACGGGAACTGTTGCGGGTATATTTATAGGTCTTGCAGGAAATGCTATATTAAAACGAATCAATTTAAAAATATAATTTTTATAATTCTTTTTTAGCATTGACTTTTTGTTAAATTTCTGTCATAATGCCCAAGATGAAGAAAAATAAACCATCATCAAAAACGAAGATAAAAAACAAATAAAAAGGAGCAAATTATTATGAAAAAGATTATCAGTTTACTTCTTGTAGTATTTATGGTTGTTTCATTTGCTGCTTGTGGCACAAATCCCACAACAGATGAAAACAATGGTGACAAAGTTGCTGCAACATTAAAGTTTGGTATGGGTATTGTTGCAACCTATGGTGATGCTAAAGATGCTGATGGTGACACAAACGGTGAATGCAAAGCAGATACAACTGCAGTAGCAGTTCTTCTTGACGATGCAGGCAAAATCGTTGACATCGCTATCGACACTGCTGAAGCAAAAGCTGTTTGGACATCAGAAGGTGTAGCTTCAGCTGCTGAAGAAGCAAAAACAAAGTATGAATTAGGCACTGATTACAATATGGCTGCTTATGGTAAAAAACATGACGGTTCTGACGGTGCAGTTAAAGAATGGTTTGAGCAGATTGATGCTTTCGTAGCTACTGCAAAAGGCAAAACTCTTGATGAAATCAAAGCTTTTGTTGGTGAAGACACTTACACAACAGGTGATCTTGCAGCAGCAGGTTGTACAATCAGCGTTGGTAGCATTATGACAGCTCTTGAAGAAGCAGTTAATACAGCAGCAGCTTCTGAAGCTACAGCTGAAGATACAGTTAAAGTTGCTTTTGTAACATCAGTTGAAAACAAAGATGTAACTGATGAAAAAGATGGTGCAGTTGAATTTGAGCAGACAATCGTTGCAGCAGTTACAGATGCTGAAGGTAAAGTTGTAGTTGCTAAAACAGACTGTGCTCAGATTGAAGTTACTTTCGATGCTAAAGGTGTTGCAACTGTTGATACAACAGCAGAAATCAAAACAAAGCTTGACCTTGGTAACGACTACAATATGGCAGCATACGGTAAGAAACATGATGGTTCTGACGGTGCAGTTAAAGAATGGTTCGAACAGGCAGCAGCTTTTGATGCAGCTTTAGTTGGTAAAACAGCAGCTGATTTCGCAGCACTTGCAGATGCTGAAGGTTACGGTACAGGCGACCTTGCAACAGCAGGTTGCACAATCGGTATTTCAGATATGATTAAAGCAGCTGACAAAGCAGCAAAATAATTTAAAACAACAGTTTTAAGGTGTCGGTTTCCCGACACCTTTTTTCTTTTATTGATTGAATTTCTATAACATTTATTGTATACTTTAAAGTATGGTATCGATGAATATAGGTGGTGTTAAAATGAAAAAAATAATTGCTATTATGTTGACTGTAATAATGGTTGCAATGCAGATGATTTGCTTTTCTTCTTGTAACAAAAAAACAACAAAAACTAAATATAATGCTAATTATTTTGATTATTTTGATACTGTTACAGTAATAACCGGTTACACCGAAACAAAAGAAGAATTTGATGGTATTTGCATCGAAATCGAAAAGCGTTTAAAAGAATATCATCAATTATTTACTATTTATAATCGTTACGAAGGTGTGAATAATCTCGTTACAATAAACGATGTTGAAAATGGTCAGCATAACGTAGTTGAAGTTGATGAGAAAATTATAGATATGCTAGTGTTTTCAAAGGAAATGTATGAAAAAACAAATGGTAAAGTAAACATAGCTATGGGTAGTGTTCTTAAAATATGGCATGTTTACAGAAATGATGGCCTTGATGACCCTCAAAATGCAACTCTACCTAAAATAGAAAAGCTTAAAGAAGCAGCAAAGCATACCGATATAAACGACATTGTTATTGATGAAGAAAATAACACAGTGTTTCTTTCGGATCCTGAAATGTTTCTTGATGTAGGTGCAGTTGCAAAAGGGTATGCCGTTGAAAGGGTTGCCGAATATTTAGAAACTAATGGTATTACTTCTTTTATAATAAATATAGGTGGTAATGTACGTACAGTTGGCTTGAATGGTGAAAATGAACCTTTTAAGGTTGGTATAGAGAATCCTGATAAAGAAGATGAAGAAACCCCTTATATAGAGTTTTTAGAGCTTGAAAGTAAAGCTGTTGTTACAAGTGGTTGCTATCAAAGGTTTTATACTGTAAATGGTGTTAATTATCATCATATTATAGACCCTGAAACCTTAATGCCTGGCGAGAATTTTATGTCAGTATCAGTAATTACTAAAGATTCTGGGCTAGGTGATATTTTTTCCACAGCATTATTTTTAATGAGCTTTGACGAAGGCAAAAAGCTTATTGAAGAAACTGATGGTATTGAAGCTATGTGGGTTTTGCCTAATGGTGAAATATTATATTCTTCAGGTTTTGAAGGGTATACTTTTGAATATGAAATGTAAGTTAACAGAGTTTACATTAAATAATTTTGGAAAGAGGAATATTTATGAAATTAAGAGCGCCTTGTGTACCACTTATTACAGTTGACCCTTATTTTTCGGTATGGTCTGCTGATACAACGCTTAATACAACAAGAACCATCCATTGGACAGGTAAAGATAATAGTATATTAGGAACAATTACCGTAGATAGTAAAACGTATAGCTTTTTAGGATATCATAGGGATATTCATAAATTAACTCAAGTTTCTCTTGAAATAACTGCACTTTCAACTGTTGCTGTTTTTGAAAGCGATGAAATTGTTTTAACAACGAAATACACCACACCCGTACTTTTAGATGACTATGATTTACTTACTCGACCTGTATCATATCTTGAAGTTAGCTATGTTTCAAAAGACGGTAAAAAGCATAATGTAGAAGTGAGTGTTAGGGCAGCCGAGGAACTTTGCGTAAACACACCTGAAGGTGTTGAAGTGAAAATTGAATCTGTAGTTATTGATAAAAATATCTATGGTATGAAAATGGGTAACAAAGAGCAAAAACCACTTAACAGAAGTGGTGATGATGTCCGTATTGATTGGGGGTATTTTTATCTCGCTGCAAAAGGTGAAAATATAAAAACTGATACTGCAAGGTTTGACGGACTTGAAAATGTAATTGTTTCTACTAGTTTATCAGAAAATAAAAAGCAAATGTTTTATTTTGCTTATGATGATATTAAAAGTATAGAATATTTTGGAAAACATCTTAATTCATATTGGAATAAAGACGGCAAAACAATCATTCAGGCAATTAAAGAAGCAGCTGATGATTATGAGAAAATAGTTGTCAGATGCGATGAGTTTTCACAAAAGCTTTATGATGATGCAATTGAAAGTGGTGGCGAAAATTATGCCGAGCTTCTTTCACTTGCTTATAGACAGGTTATAGCAGCTCATAAGCTTGTTTTAGACGAAAAGGGTGAAATTCTTTATATCTCAAAAGAATGTTTTTCAAATGGTTGTGCAGCAACTGTTGATGTATCTTATCCGTCAACACCAATGTTTCTTTTATATAATCCTGAGCTAGTAAAAGGTATGATGAGACCTGTTTATCGTTATGCTAAAAGTAAAGCATGGATTTTTGATTTTGCTCCCCATGATGTAGGCTGTTACCCACTTGTAAATGGTCAGGTTTATGGTGAAAATGCTTTAAAATATCAAATGCCTGTTGAAGAATGTGGCAATATGCTTATAATGGAAACAAACGTTGCTCTTGTAACAGGTGACGCATCTTTTGCAAAAGAACATCTTGCGATTCTTGAAAAATGGTGCGATTATCTTATACGTTACGGCACAGACCCTGCCGACCAGCTTTGTACAGATGACTTTGCAGGTCACCTTGCTCACAATTGTAATTTATCTTTAAAAGCTGTAATGGGCTTAAGGGGTATGGCAATAATTATGAAAATGCTTGGTAAAACAAAAAAATCAGCATTTTATAAACGTGAAGCAAAGAAAATGGCAGATAATTGGATGCTCACTGCAATAAATGATGATGGCTCATCAAAACTTGCTTTTGACCAACCTGATACATATTCAATGAAATATAATATGGTGTGGGATAAAGTGTGGGGTACAAGGCTCTTTACACAAAAGTTTATGGATAATGAACTTAAACATAATATGAAACACTTTAATAAATATGGTATGCCACTTGATAGCAGAGCTGATTATACAAAATCTGATTGGCTTGTGTGGACTGCTTCAATGGCTTCAAAAAAGAGTACCTTTAAAGAGTATATAAAACCTTTATGGGTAGCTTACAATGAATCTGAAAGTCGGGTACCTTTAACTGACTGGTATGATACTATAAGTGGTCGTGTTGTAGGCTTTCAACACAGAACAGTTCAAGGTGGATTGTTTATGAAGGTTTTAATGGATAAAAGGAAAAACTAATAAAAGATAAATAAAAAATGGAGAGATGACCTGTAAAAGAGTCATCTCTCCATTAATTTTTATTAAGTTATTTTCTTTCTTTTATAACCTTAGCAGGTGTACCAACTGCAACTGAATAAGGGGGGATAGGCTTAACTACTACAGAGCCTGCACCAATAACAGATCCTTCACCTATATTACCTGAATACATAACTGCAGCTCTCATACCAATGTAAACATCTCTGCCGATAGTAACCTTTTCGCAATGACCACCCTGACTATAAATGATGTTGTTGGGATCATCAAAAATGTGTGAGTAGGGGGTAAGTGTAATATTTTGAGCAAGAAGGCAGTCATCACCGATTTCAAGTCCTCTGTGACCGAAAAGAGTTGTGCCTGTGCCGATATA
>JAZOSL010000105.1:0-35086 GCA_045657085.1 Acutalibacteraceae bacterium
GTAAAGAATTCGGTCAGGTTCTTGCAGAACTTGGTTACCACGAATTCACAAATGCAGACGGCGATAGCATCGATCTCTTCCCCGGTTCAGCTCTTTATGTAAATAAAGAACCTTATAGTGAAGATGAACAAGATTCTATCAATCAGGCTGCTGACGAACTTAAAGCAGCACTTGCAAAACTCAAATTCAAAGGCGTTGAAATTACCGGTGCAGGCGTTGAGCTTGACAAAACTATCGTTGAACCCGATGAAGAAAAGGGTATTGAAGAAGTTAAAGTTAACGTAGCAACAATTGGTGCTCTTCTTGATGCAGCAGCAGTTAAAGAGCTCTTTAGCGTAGAAGCTAACGGTGCTACTGTTACTGCTGACCTTATCAACGTTTCAAATGATACAGTTTATACTGTAGATACAGACCTTGATGGTTTCGCAGGTACAGACGCTACTGTTACATTCTATACACTTGTTGGTGGCGTTAAGATTCCTGTTGCAACAGTTAAACTTGTTGTTGAAGGTGACCTTAACGGTGACGGTGTTATCAACGTTGTTGACGCTTCTATTGCAGAACTTGCTTCTAACTCACACGCAGAGCTTGAAGGTTGTTTCTTCCTTGCAGCTGACATTATGAAAGATTCAGAAGGCATTGCAGGCGATGACTATACAGAAATTGTTAACAAAGCTCTTGGCAAAAAATAATGGTTAATTCACGTAAGTGATTTATACAAAATCCCTTAAAACGTAAATAACAAAACCTGCCCGTTGGGGCAACTTAACGGGCAGGGCAATATATAGTATATATATACATTATATATATGCGCTTGTGAAAAACGTTTTAAGCGGTGCAGTTTTTAAAAAACTGCTTTGGAGAGAAATTGAAAAAATTTATTCCCTTAGGAGGCAAACAAATGTCTAAGACAAGAAAAATTCTTAGCATCGTTCTTGCTCTTGCAATGGTAGTTTCAACATTTGCTATTTCTGCATATGCTGGTGCTGCATACGAGTCAGAAGAAGATGCCGGAAATTATAACCAGACTTGGGCACTTAGTGAAGTAGACAACGGTGATGACACACATACTGTTAGCGTAAGCCTTACAACAGACTATGCAACAGGTGCTATTCAGTTTGTTCTTACAAACACTGACGATGCCGCAGTTACTTTTGTTGAGGATTCAGCTGTACTTGGTGCAGACTATCCTTACGATGCTGATTTTTCAGCATATAAAAGAGAAGACGGTTCAGTTATCGTTATGATTATCCCTGATACAACAGGTGAAACCTTAATCGAAGCTGCAGAAATCGATGGCGTTATCGCAGAACTCACATATACTCTTGTATCAGGTTCTGCTGACATCGCTCTTGAAGACGATGCTGCTTCTGCAACTAACCCTGCAGGTTCTCTTATCGCAGCTCGTGCTGATGACGGTAACCTTGTAACAAGCACAATGGTTGTTGGCCAGACAGTTGCTATTGAAGAAGGTATGGAATCCGTTACTATCGGTAACGCAGCTCTTCCTTCAGACCTTGTAAAGAAAGCTACTGCTGAAGCAGGTATCATTATTGACAAGGGCCACACATTCGGTGGCGCTTATGATGGTGTTGTTTTCGGCTTTACACAGACTGCCGCTAACACATTTATGAACACTAACTACCTTACAAATAACCTTGAAGCTACAAACGAAGGTACTCTTACTTTCAGCCGTTCAATCGGTAAAACAGGTTACGGTACAGGTACTGTTATCACCGTTACAGGTAAAGACGGTGACCCAAAACAGTATGTTGTTGTTATCTTTGCTGACGTAGACGGTAATGGTCTTACAAATACTAATGACGTTACTGCTGTTTCAAAAATTGTTAATAAGGTAACTGCATGTGAAAATAACTCTGTACAGAGGATGGCTGCTAACTGCCAGAACGTTGGTAATGCTACAATGATGCATACTCTTAACACCAACGACGTAACAGCTGTTTCAAAACACGTTAATGGCACTAAGGTTGACCAGGCAGCTCTTGCTTCAAGAATTGTATCTAACACACAATTCTATCTTTAATTTTTAATACTTGAAAATCCTAAATAGGAGGAAATTAGTCCAATGAAAACTTCTAAAAGAATTCTTGGTATCGCTCTTGCGGTTATCATGATTTTCAATGTTTTCGCTGTTGGTGCATTTGCTATGCCTGATAATGCGGTTGTTGATCTTATTATCAAAACAGACAAAACAACATATGCTCCCGGCGATACAATCACTATTACAATTGCAACTCAGGTTATTCCTGAACTTGGTATGATGCAGATTGGTGGTCAGTATGACCTTGCATTCCCTTCAACTGCTGTTGAACCTTCATCAACTGAATTCGGTCCTAAATTACTCGAGGCACATGGTTTTACACCTCTTGTAAATGGTTTTGACACAGGCAACTCAGGTATCATTTCTCCTTCTGAAGCAAGTGGTATCGAAGGTGTTGCAGGCGCTGATACAACTCTCCGTCTTAACGTTGCTGATACAGGTAGTGCTGATGCTTTTGATGCAGCAACTGCAGCTGTTGACCTTTTCACATTCACTATGAAGGTTAAAGCAGATGCTGAACCCGGCACATATACAATCGGTTTTAACAAAATTGGTTATGATGAGTGTAGCGGTTATTCAAATGACGGTCTCGATTTCGGTGGCCTTTATGGTAACGATCCTGAGTCTGTTGAGGGATATGGTTTTGATAAGGAATGCATGTACAACTGTGGTACTGTAACATTCACAGTTGCTACACCTGCTTCAAAGATCATCTTCCACGAAGATGCTATGTATAATGAAGATGGTACAACAGAAGAAACTGCAATGCTTGGTTTCATCGGTTACTTCAACAAGGACGATATCGGTGGTTTCGAATTTATTGCAGAAGACAGCCATACTCTTGCTAACGTAACTGCAGTTGGTGCTACAATTGAAATTGTTGGTTTAGATTCTATTACAAGAACTTCACAGACAATTCATCCTACAGCAACTGATGGTGTTTACAACTTCCGTGCAATTCTTGAAGCTCTTGATCTTGAACAGTACGGTGATGCTGATATGAAGATCACTTACTTCATCACATTAAAAAAAGGTGATGTAGAAGAAACTCAGTATTCAGACACTAAAGAAACAACAGCAAACAAGATTCTTGATTGTTTAGATTAATGATTTCGAAAGCTTATGAAAAAGCGGACTTTAAAGTTGTTGAATTTGAAATTGAAGACGTTCTCACGTCTTCCAGCGTAGTTCACACAACTGTACCGAGTACTACTCTTCCCGGTTCAACCGGTGGTTCCGGCGGTGTCGGAATCGGTAGTGGGGGAGACATAATATTCGACTTCTCCGACTTTTTCCAAGAGTGAATTCAATTACTAAGATATTGAAAGGAGTATTTTTTTACAATGAAAAAATACACAGCACCTGAGCTCGAAATCATGGAGTTCGAGCTCGAGGATGTACTTACAGTTTCAGTTGAACCTGAGTATTTGGATAAAACAGGTTGGAAATAATTCTGTTAAACTGAAAAAATCCTGATTCGCGAAAGCGAATCAGGATGTGAGTAAACCTCATTATGAAAAACACTTACAACCCGAGGGCGACCTCGGGTTGTATTACTTTTTTATTTGTCGGCTACGCGAAGCCTGTAAGGAACACTCTCAGAGTGTTCCGTGTAACTGACTTCACCCACACGACAAACTATGACGGTAAACAACTAACTCCCACAAACAGAACGGGCTGAGCCACGTTCCTTACAGCTGTTCTAAGATAGTGTTTAAAGTACGATTATAGTCAAATGTATTGATTTTTTTGTTTTTTTATATCATAATATATTCATTAAAACTATGGTGAGTGGTATGGAGTTTCCTGTAAGAAAAAGACAACGTTTAAAAGGTTACGATTATTCTAGTCCGGGCTGTTATTTTGTAACTATTTTGACTAATAAAAGGCAAAAATTGTTTTGGGATGATTATGAACTAAATGCTATTGGTAAAATTGTAGAAAATAGAATTTTAACTCTTTCTCAATTTTTTAATTTTATAAAAATAGATAACTACGTGATAATGCCTGATCATATTCATCTTCTTATTACAATTGGTTGTGATTCGTTGCCTGATTCAGATGAATGGTTACTTGCAGATATTAAAAATAAAATTGAATACCCTGATTTGAAAAATATTATTGGTTCTTTTAAATCTTTTGTGTCCAGAGATATTCATAAAATTATTCCTAATATAAAAGTTTGGCATAAATCTTATTATGACCACATCATAAATAATAAAAAAGATTACGATGAAACGTGGGATTATATTGAAGCTAATCCTATAAGATGGAAAATAAAACAAGAGTATACCTATAAAAACAGGTAAGTGTATTATAGGTTAACCCCACGACTATGTCGTGATTTTGAACTGCGTTCAAAACGGAACGGGCTGAGCCACGTTCCTTACAGTAGATGGGAGTAAGTGTATCAAAAAAAGAAAGTTTATCGGTTACGTAAAACTTGTATGCTACACAAAGCCTGTAGTCTACGCAAAGTCCGTAGTCTACGCGAAGCCTGTAAGGAACACTCTCAGAGTGTTCCGTGTAAAAGAAAAATATCCTATTAAGATATGTGGTGATATTTATGTCAAAATTTCAATTAAATGATTTGCTTCCTTTTATTGAAGAAGCTTTCAGAATGGGTAAAGATTTCCAGATACCTATAACAGGAACAAGTATGTTACCACTTCTTGTTCAGGGAAGAGATTTTGTAAAAATAGTAAAATACGAGAATAAACTAAGGGTTGGCGATATACCACTTTACCGACGTGATAATGGTCAGTTTGTTTTACACAGAGTTGTTAAAATTGAAGCTGACGGTACCTACACAATGTGTGGTGATAACCAATTTAAACTTGAAAAGGGAATAACTGACAAGCATATTATAGCTGTTGTTAAAACACTTGTAATTGACGGAAAAGAAATAGACGTTTCTTCTGATGAAGAATACCTTAAATATAAAAACAAGTTTGTAAAAAATATAAATACAAGGTATTTAAAAAGAAGAATAGCTGCTTTAATAAGAAAATAATTTACTTTTTTAATAAAAGAAAAACATAAAAAGTATTGTAGATATAAAAAATATATGGTAAAATAATTTGAATTTATTAAAAGGAGAAAAGAAATGGCTTACGAAGAAAAAAGAGATTCTTACGTTGAAGAAATGGGTTTAGAGCCTATACTCAAATTAGCTCGTCAGTTAATTAATAAATGGTGGCTTATTGTTATTTTGGCTGTTGTTTTTGCAGTTGCCGGTTTTGGTGTAGCTAAACTCACATACCAGGAGACATACACTTCAGGTATTATTTTCAACGTTTCTAATAAAGACAGAGATATGGTAGGTGCAGCCGGCACATATACTACTGTTGGTGATGCTCAGGCTTCAACTTATATAGCTAATAACTTTAAAGTTCTTATTCAGAATGGTAACGACTTTATTTCTAAGGTTCAGAAAATTGTTGAAACAACAACGGGGCAGGAATATTCAAAAGACTATCTTCGTTCTCTTATAGACGTTGAAGTTGTTGTTGATACAACTCTTATTAAAGTTACCGTAAGAGCTGAAACAGAAGATTTAGCTTATGCTGTTTCAACTGCTATCCAAAGTGTTTATCCTGAATTTTCAAAAGATATTTTCCCGACTGCTGATATCAGTGTTGCCGATAATGCAACTAAAGCTCAGCTTGCTGTTGACTCATCAACACTCATTTACACAGCCATAGGCTTTTTGGCAGGTATTGCACTTGCTGTTGTTTTGGTGCTTATTAACGGCAAAATTCAGAACAAACTTTTCTCTTCTGAAGATATCAAGAAAAACTTTAATATTAACATTCTTGCAACAGTTTCTGACATTAAAGGTAAGAAAAAAGGTGCTAACAGAAGACTTCTTATTACTGATAAAAACGTAGGTCTTCCATTTATTGAAACCTTTAAGCTCATAAGAACAAAAATTGAGAACGTTAAACTTAAAAAAGGTTACTCTGTTTTTGCTATTACAAGCTCAACTGAAAGCGAAGGCAAAACAACATGTTCAATTAATATTGCTCTTTCACTTGCTAAAAGTGGTAAATCAGTTCTCCTTATTGATGCTGACTTAAGAAAGCCTGCAGTTTGCAAAACATTAGGTATCAATATTGAAGGCGATAAGGGCGTTTACGACATTGTTACAGGCAAAAAGAAATTTGAAGAAGCTGTTAAATATATTGAAAAGCTTAACCTTTATTTACTTGTTTCTTCAGTTGCTGTTCAGGATCCGTCTGAAACACTTGCTTCAGATTCTATGGTTGAAATTATTAATGAAGCAAGAAAAAATTTCGATTATGTAATTGTTGACTGTCCTCCTGCAGGTATTGTTGCTGACGCGGCAATTATCGCTAACTACACCGACACAATTCTCTTTGTTACTGCAGAAGAAAAGGTTTCAATTCCTCAGATCGAATATGCTCTCAGCGACCTTGTTACTGCTAAAGCAGAAATTCTTGGTTGTATTTATAACCGTGCAGGTAGGGGCTTTGGAAAGCTTGTTTCAGAAAAAGCAGGAGGTTATTTCTCTAACCGTTACGGTGGTTATTACGGTTCATCTTCTTACTATGGTAACAGTAGTAAAAGAAGATAAATAAAAAAATTATTAAAAAATAAAAAAGAAAAAAGGAAAAAAGGAAAGATTGGGATAACCGATCTTTCCTTTTTTTCGTCAAAATAAATAAAAAAAATATATATATTTTTCCAACAGATATCGTGAATTCTATTGATTATTTTGTGGTTTTGTAGTATTATATGAAATGTGGTGTAGTCTAATGTGGGGTCATTGTACCCTTTTGCAGAAAAATGCATAATTTTTCACGTTTTTATAATAAAGATTTACACTTTTTAAGTATATATTACTCTTTAGTATGGAGGCTTATTTATGGCACTTGAGTTACCAAAATTCGGAAAAAAAGGTGAAGGCTCCGGTGGGGGTATAGCTAAAGGAGATATTACCCTTAAGATAGCCAATTTCTTTGAAAAAAACCCGTTGATGAAAATAATTATTCCCGTAATTCTTTTCGTTATTCTCGTCGCAATAATTTTATTTGTCGTTTTAGGTGACAATATTCTTCTTAGTGATAATGATGTTGTTCCTGATGGGGTTGATGCAAACACTAATCAGGTTGAGGTCATTCCGGGTAATAACGTTATTAAAGATAAAGTTATTGTTGAACTTATTGATAAAGATCCACTTTCACCCGATATTTTATCTTCAGCTAAATACACCGGATATGTTACAGGCTCAAGTGGTCTTAAAACAGCTCTTATTCAGATAGGTTCTTCTAAAGATAATCTTGTTCTTGCCTTAGGCGAAACAATTGGTGATTCTGATTGGGAGCTTATAGAAATAACTAAAGACTATGTAGTTTTTAAAGCCGGCGAAACTACAAAGAAAATTTCAATATCTTAATTCCGGCTAACAAAATTCAGTAATAATATATGTTGCATATATTTTAATAGGGGGACTATCCAAATGAAAACAAACAAAAGAAAGATGAGGTCAATAGGCATCTTCGCTCTTGTTCTTGTGTTGCTTATGAGTACGGTTTTACCTCTCACAGCAGCCGGAAGTGCCATTGACGAAGCTATGGTTACATACACAGTTAAAGCAGGCGATACTCTTGCTTCAATTGCTGCGGCTCACGGTGTAACCGTATCAACGATTGTGAATGACAACGGGATTTCGGCTTCTACAGAACTTTATCCCGGTCAGGAACTTATTATTCCCGGAGCATTATCAGTTGAAGATGACTCAACAACTGTATATGGTGCTTCAAGCAAAATTTCTATCAACTTCAAGAATGCTGACCTTATCGGTGCGCTTGAAACAATTCTTGCACACACAGGTTACACAATGATTTTCAAAGGTTCAACAACTGAAATCAAACAGCTTTCTCTTGAAAATGTAACTCCTCTCACAGCTATCGATTACATTCTTCGTATGGTTGATATGACTTACATTAAAAATGACAATATTATCTACGTAGGTACAGCTTCAGATCTTAATGCAAGCTTTATTGATAATAAAGCTCTTACAAGATTCCAGCTTAAATATATTTCTACAGATACACTTACATCTCAGCTTTCAACATTGGGTGTTAATGTTCAGCTTGTTAAAGTTGACATCAACCTCAGAGAATTCTGGATAAGTGGTTACCCAATGGAACTTGCAAAGGTTAATGAACTTATTAAAACACTTGATAATAAAAACAACATTACAGTAGGTAGTGCAAGTATCAGTTCTTACCTTTCAGCTATTGAAATGCAGTACGTTACAGCTTCTGAATTCAGTAGTTTGCTTACTTCATTAGGTTTACATTCAGGTATTACAATGAGCTCTCACCCGATGACACTTTATGTTTATGCAACAGGTGATGCTTATAACGATATTATGAATATCAAGAAACTTGTTGATATTGCTGATGCAAGTGCAGGTACAACTCCCGATGCAGGTACAGGTGAAAACGCAGGTACAGGCGAAAATGCAGGTACAGGTGAAAACGCAGGTACAGGTGAAGATGCAGGTACAGGCAATAACGCAGGCACAGGCGATAACGCAGGTACAACAGAAGATGTTGTTATTACAGACGGTCAGACTTCACTTGTTAAAGTTGATCTTCAGTACATAACAAAAGAAACTGCAAAATCTATCATTGAAACATTCGGTTATGATGTTAAGGTTCTTGGTCTTGACCTTTACGAAAAGAGAATCTGGCTTCAGGGCGAAACAAACGAAGTTAGTGAAGCTCTTGCAAGAATCAAAGAAAACGATACAGCTGATAATGATTCTGCAAAAACATTCTTTACATACGAGCTTAAAAATATCGTTGCTTCTGAACTTCAGAGCAAAATCGGTTTTGTAAATATGGAAGGCGTAGAGTTCTACTTCGGTTCTTACCCCGAACTTACAAAATCAATTATGGTATACTGCCCCAACAATAAGGTTGATGAAGTAAAAGAAATTATAGCTTCTCTTGATAACAACCTTGGTGATATGTATTACCCGATTGCTACAATTACAGATTCAGCAGAACTTACTGTTCTTGCAGCAAAAGAAGAACTCGTTGTTAAACTTATTAATAATCCTACCATCTCAATTACATCATTTGAGCTTTCCGGTGACCTTGATCCGGCTGATGACGGTGTTAAATACGTTCTTTACGTTCTTGAGTCTCCTGAAAATATTGACCTTATTACAAATATGTGGGGTCTTGTAGGTTAAAAAATACACATTGGAGTGACAGTTTGTGGATTATTTAAATCAACCCAGTAACTACCCCGTAACTCTTGAGCAGTTACTTAGATTAACAGTTGAAAAGAAGGGCTCTGACCTTCACTTAGTTGTAGGTATGCCCCCATGTATCAGAATTGACGGCGACATCGTCAAGCAGGATTTCCCCCCTATGAGTCCTGCTGACGTTGAAGCGTGTTTGATGCAGATACTTACAGAAAAGAATAAGAAAGATCTTCTTGAGAATCTTGAACTTGATATCTCACATTCTGTTCCTCAGTGTGCCCGTTTCAGAGGTAACGTTATTATTCAACGTGGTACACTTGCTGCTGTTTTCAGAGCAATTCCCTTTGAAGTTCCTACACTTGATAAATTAGGTTTACCTGCAGACGTCAGAAGATTATGTTCCCTTCCCAGAGGACTTATATTAGTTACAGGTCCTACAGGTAGTGGTAAATCTACAACTCTTGCAGCTATGTTAAACCATATGAATATAAATTATGAGTACAATATAGTTACTATCGAAGATCCTATAGAATTCTTACATTCTCACAAACGTTCAATTGTCAGACAGCGTGAACTGGGTGGCGATACTCTTAGCTTTAACAATGCATTGAGAACTGTTCTTCGTCATGACCCGGACGTTATTATGATCGGTGAAATGCGTGACCCTGAAAGTATCAGTATTGCTCTTACAGCTGCTGAAACAGGACACCTTGTTCTCTCTACTCTTCATACTCAGACGGCTCCTTTGACAATTGCCCGTATTATTGACTCATTCCCAAGTGAACAGCAAAATCAGATTCGAAGCCAGCTTTCAAACACACTTAGGGCTGTTATTTCTCAGCAGCTTTTACCACGTATAGGTGGTGGTCGAGTTTCTGCAGTTGAGTATATGGTTGATACCCCTGCTATCAGAAATATGATTCGTGAAGGTAAAGACCATCAGATATACAGCACAATGCAGACAGCTCAGAAAGAAGGTATGCAGACTATGGACCAGGCTCTTCTCAAGCTCCTTCGTGACCAACGAATTACAAGAGAAGACGTTATGGAAAACTGTGTTGAAAGAGCTGAAATTCTCAGACAAATGCAGATGTATTAATTCTTATATTCAGATGACTAAAAGGAGGCAGACTCTTGGAATTTACGTATGAAGCGCTAAACCGACAAGGTCAGTCTATAACAGGTAAGGTTGTTGCCGAAAACACATCAGAAGCTTACGAAAAACTTCGTGAAGCCGGTGTTGTTGTTACAACTCTTACTGAAGTAAAAGGTGCAGGTGTCAAAAAGAAAAAATCTAAAAAGATTCCTCTTGCAGACATGTCAATGTTTTCAAGACAGCTTGCTGCCATGATCAGTGCAGGTATTCCTGTTACTCAGGCTATGACGACACTTGTTTCTCAGACAACTAACCAGACTCTTGCTAACTCTATTAAAAATATTGCAGAAGATGTTGAAGGTGGTGCTGCTCTTTCAGAAGCATTCATTGCACAGAAACCCGTTTTCTCTGACTTGTTCTGTTCAATGATTGCTGCCGGTGAAATGGGTGGTATGCTTGATAAAACACTTCTTGCTATGTCAAACCAGTTGCATAAAGATAAACAGCTTAAGGACGCAGTTAAATCTGCAACACAGTACCCCAAAATGGTTGGTTCGTTTGCTATTATTATCCTTATAGTTATGCTTATTTTCATGGTTCCTACCTTCCAGGGTATGACCGCAACTGTTGAAGATTTGAACCCTATTACTGAGCTTATTTATTTCTTATCTGAATCATTACGAGCTTATTGGTATGCAATATTCCCTGCAATAGGTGTAATAATATTCGTTATTATCAGAATTATTAAATCTCCACCTGTTCAGCATTTCTGGGAAAACCATAAAATGAAGTGCCCTATAGTTGGTGAACTTATTACTAAAACAATTCTCGCTCGTTTCTGCCGTATTTTTGCAACTCTTATTGCCGGTGGTGTTACTGCTGTTAAGGCTCTTGAAACTGCAGGTCCTACCTCAGGTTCTCAGCTCGTTTCTGCTGCAGTTACAAATGCAATTACCGAGGTTGAAAATGGTAGAACTATTCACGAAGCACTTGATGAATCCGGCCTTTTTCCACCAATGCTTATCGGTATGATAGCTATCGGTGAAGAAGCTGGTACACTTCCTACCATGCTTGACAAGGTTGCTGAATTCTATGAAGAAGACGTTGACACAATTGCGAAAAGTTTAGGTTCAATTCTTGAACCGATTATGCTCGTTGGTCTTGCAGGTATCGTTGGTTTCCTTATCATCGCTCTTTACCTTCCTGTTTTCCAGGCAGCAACTGCAACACCGGCATAATAAAAAACTACAAAAAAACAGTAAATCCTTAAATCCTTTGCAAGGGAGAATGATACAATGGCAAAAGTAAACAGTGCTATCGGCATTGAATATAACTCTCACGAAATAAGAGCAGTTGAGCTTCTTAAGCATAGTAACGGCTCATACGAAGTAGTTGCTTCCGGTCGTGAGATATATAGTAATAATGTTACAGCAAACGGTATAATTGCTGACAGCAGTCTTTTCACTGTTGCAGTTAACGACCTTATAACAAGAGGTGGGTTCAGAAATGATGCACCGGTAGTTGTAGGTGTTAATAATGAGAATGTTATTATGCGTTATGCAACATTCCCAAAGGTTCCTGATGACAAACTCAGAAACGTTATAACAATGCAGGCTCAGGATTTCATTCCTGTTCCTGTTAGCGAACTTGGTCTTGATTTCGTTGTAATTGATGAAACAACTGATGATGATGACCAACCTGCACTTAACGTTCTTCTTGTCGGTGCAAGAACTTTAATGCTTCAGAATATTATCCAGAGCTTTGAAAATTCAAAACTCGAAATTGTTGATATAGACAGTTCTTTCCTTGCATGGTGTCGTGTAGCTATTGACGAAGCTAAAGATGATGAAATATTTGGTTTCTTAAAACTTACCGATGATGTTCTTGACTTCGTTGCCATTTCAGATAAAGAGATAAAAATGGTTCGTTCAATTAATATTCCTGACCGTGCTATGATTGAGGTTAAAAAGGCGTTTAATGATCCGGATGAACTTACAAGTATAGAGTTAGAAACAATTGCAGATCTTCTTTATTCAGAGCTTTCTTCATCAATCAACTATTTTCAGATGCAGACAGGATTTATTATGAATTCAGTTCTTTTCTCAGCTGCAACAGAGCTTGAAGAGAAAATACTTGAAAAGCTCAATGAAAAGTCATATGTCCCTCTTACAATTCCAAAGCTTTACAGCGAATATTCTACTGCATCATTCGATGCTAGTGAGTATGCAGGCTGTATCAGTCTTGCAAAAGTTGCATTGGAGGGTTAAACGGTGAAATATAAAGTTAGTTTGCTTCCTGCGTTTAATAGGAAGCGTTTGAACAACAAGAAAAAATTAGAGAAAATTAAAGTATTTGCTCTTGCTATTTTAGTGGTGTTACTTATTTTGATGATCGTTGTTGTTGGTATGAGATCTTTCGCTGTAAAAAAATTCAATGAAGCCCAAGCTCTCAATAACGAATACGCTCAGAAAGTGGCACAACTTGAACAATTCAGAACAATCAGTGCAAATCTTCAGCAGAAGGTTCAGCTTATCGAAAACATTCAGGTTGAAGAACCTGCCCTTGCAAACTTTGTTGCAACTTTAAGCAACATTAACTGTGCAGGTGTTTCTATTAACACTATTGATTGTATGGATTGGAAAACACTTCGTACTTGTTCACTTACCGGTAGTGCAAACTCTCGTGAACAGTATCTTGCTTTTGAAGAAGAGTTAAAAAATATTGAAGGCGTAACTCTTGTTACTTGTACGTCTTACGTAAATGGAACAGGTACAAATGATGGTATTGCAAGTTTTACAGTTAGCATAACTTGTTCAGGCGGTGCTGTTGTCACAACAACAGAAGCTACAACTGTAGCAACTACAGCTGCAGCAGAATAAAGAAAGGAGAGAGTGTTTTGAAAGGTAAAAAAATTAATACAAAAGATATTGCAAACTCTCCTTATTTTGTAACAGGGTTGTTGGTTTTTGTTATACTTCTTGTTATTGCAGGTATTGTATTTTTTATGATTGATATTGATAATATTAAAAACAATATTGTTGATGCAAGAGCACAGTATCAAGAAAATTTACGTGAAATTGCTGTTCTTGAAGAATTAAGAGCACAAAGTGAAAAAGCAGAAGAACAGCTTGAAATGTACAAAGGTATTCTTCCTGATGACTTAGGTGACATTTATATGTTGGAAGAAGAGATTGTTAAAACTTGTCAGAACTTTGGTTTAACAGTTAAATCAGCTCAGGTTAATCAAACAATGGCGGAAACACAGGAAACTTCCTTTACACTTTCGGTAGAAGGTTCCTTTGAAGCTATCCACTCATATATGACTTATATGACAGAACTTGAGCAGATGCATAGATTTGATGCATTATCAGTATCAAGAATTACTGATGACGGAAAAACATATTTAGCAAACTTAACTCTTGTAGTTCTTTCACAGAACGGTGCTGAAGGTTTAGTTATAGATATGGGTAATTAAGCAGCATAATCACATAAACAGACAGTAACTCGAATCACAAAGGAGCAATTCTCTTGGCTAATATAAATATGGTAGTCCCCGGTAGCGTAGGCTATTTCCTTATAAAAAATGGTGCGATTACAGAAGAACAATTATTTGAAGCTTTAAAAATTCAAGAAGAAGAAAAAGGTCTTATCGGTAATATACTCGTAAACCTTGGCTATTGCCGTGAAGCTGATGTAGCACGTGCTATCGAATCAAAAACAGGATGCAAATATGTTTCAGTTGAAGAAGCAGGTATTAACTTTGCACTTGCAAACAGCATCCCTTCAGATCTTATTGCAAAACATGGTATTCTTCCACTTTATCAGGATGAAAAGAAACTTTTCGTTGTTATGAGAAACCCGAATGACGTTGTTACTCGTGACAACCTTTCAATCATCACCGGTGGTATGGAAATTGTTCCTCTTGTTACTACCGATACAGAGCTTACAGCTGCAATCAATACTATTATAAATAACGCATCAGGTATTGATACATATGATGAAGAAGAAGCAATAGAGGAAGAACTTGCTTCTCTTGATGATCTTGCAGCAGATGAGAAACCTGCTGTTCAGCTCGTTAACCAGGTTATTACCAACGCTGTTAAGTCGGGTGCATCCGATATTCATATTGAGCCATTAGAAAAAACAATGAGAATCCGTCTTCGTATTGACGGTGTTCTTCATGAAGTTCTTCAGCAACCTATTAAGTTACATGCTTCTGTTTCATCACGTGTTAAGGTTATCGGTGGTATGGATATTGCTGAAAGACGTATTCCTCAGGATGGTCGTACAACAGTTAAGGTTGACGATAGAACGTTTGATATTCGTATTGCTGTTCTTCCTTCAGTTTATGGTGAAAAGATCGTTATGCGTCTTTTGGAACGTGGCGCAAAATCAGTTCAGCTTAAAGATATTAAATTCTCTAAGGATCAGTCAGACCGTTTTATAAAAACAATTTTTATGCCATACGGTTTCTTACTTGTTACAGGTCCTACCGGTAGTGGTAAATCTACTACTCTTTATGCAACACTTTCAGAAGTTAGTGATATTACAAAACACGTTATTACTCTTGAAGACCCTGTTGAACGTCGTATGCCCGGTCTTTGTCAGGTTCAGATGAATACCCGTGCAGGTATGACCTTTGCAGCAGCTCTTCGTTCAGTACTTCGTGCTGACCCGGATATTGTCATGGTCGGTGAAATTCGTGACGGTGAGACTGCTAAAATCGCTGTTGAATCAGCTCTTACCGGTCATATGGTTTTCTCAACACTTCATACTAACGACGCTCCCAGTGCTATCACACGTCTTGATGAAATGGGTGTTGAACCTTTCCTTACAGCATCTTCACTTGTTGGTGTTCTTGCACAGCGTCTTATTCGTGTGCTTTGTCCTCGTTGTAAAGAAGAGATGACTGTTACTTATCGCGAACTTCGCAATAGTATTGAAGACTTTCCTATTCCTGAAGGAAAAACTCTTGACGATACAACAGTTGTTTATAGTCCCAAAGGCTGTATTGCTTGTAGTAATACAGGTTATAAAGGACGTCAGGGTGTTTTTGAATTCCTTCAGGTTACAAGAGAAATGAAGGAGCTTATTCTTAAACGTTCAGGTGTTGCTGAAATTAAAGAATTAGCTATACAGCAAGGTATGCATACTCTTCGTCAGGAAGGTATTGATAAAATCCTTGAAGGTACTACTTCAGTTGAAGAAGTGCTTCGTGTTATTGTTTAATTTTGGTATTTATTTTATAGTATAAACTCGCTATTAAGTTGTTTTAAGAGGGTGAGAGTATGAAAATTTTGGCTAAAAGAAACGGTATTGCTTTATTAGCTGTACTGGCAATTTTGCTTGTCTTGACAATGCTTATCCCTATAATGTTTACAATGTCCGATAACGCAGTGAAATCAGCTATGGAAGGTACGGATGCTCAAAGAGCAGCTTATCTTGCAAGAACGATGATCGAAATGAGTGTTGCTGCATTTGAAGACACCTACGATGATGCAGAAGACAATCCATACGGCCGTGAGGCAAGATATCTTCAAGTCTTCTATGAGGATCAAAAAACAATGGATGTTCAAAGGCTTTATATGTATAGAGCAGAAAATGTTGAATACCCCAAAAAACCTTCTCGAATAGACTATGATAGTGATAGTGCTTATAATACAGCAATGGAAAGTTATAAGCAAAAATTAGAGACATATGAAAAAAATGGTATAACTTACTCTACCGAAGGAAATACACCATCCGGTTATTCCAAAGTTGGATATGCTGATTGCCATATTACTTATGATGACAATCCTGAATATTATGCAATTAAGTCAGACGGAACGACTGAACCTATTGATGCAGATACTTATATAGGTGGTTCAGCAGCACTTGAAAAGCTTATTTCAGATGGTGTAGACGTTTCGAACGAAACAAAATATGTAAAAATTCAGAATAAAAACATAATTTTCACTTCTTATGCTATGGTTAACGGTAAAGCAGGACGTAGAAGATGTGTTCTTATTCTTCCTACAAAGCCTTCAGAAGAATTTTGGATTACCCCTGCAAGCTTAGAAGTTGGCTGTAACCAGATTTTCCCTCAATCCGAAAAAGCTTCCGGTAGAACGAATATTAAATATGACTCAGGATTGTTTGTTGATGGTAGTGCTTTGAAACAACCGTTATACATTTTCTCTTGCCTTGGTAATATGGTTATTTCAGATGAAAATCTTTCAGTATCAAGAACCAATGCAAACAACGTTACTGAACAAATAAGTTATATTGAGTATCTTCGTGAAAACAATGCGTCTTACAGACCACAGGATATGACATTCGGACTTCACCCTGAAACAGGTACAAGAGAACCCGATAACGATCCGACATTCAGTTGTCTTCGTACATATAATATGAAGAGCTGGCATGATGATGCTCAGCTTGATAATTTCGTAGCTTTCACAGCAACAAATGCGATTCAGGTCGATTTACCTGTTAACCTTATAGTTAATCCTAGTCGTACCGGTCGTATAGGTGATGGTATTGACAGAAACTATTCACTTTATAAAGTTCTTATTTTTCAGGCACCGACAATTGTTTTCAATAAAACTGTAAGTAGTTTTATTTCGTTGCAGACTAATAATGTAAAAACAGGTGGTATCAACTTGTATCCCTTGAATCCTGTTTACAGAATGACGTCAATTATGTTCGCAGCGCCTAAAAACACACCATTCAGTTATCTTAACGGTGACAGAAAACAAACAGTTAAAGCAGGTAAAGTTTACTTTGCTGAAGATGTATATATCTGGGTTGTTCCGTATGATGAAGATGGTTCAAACTACGATACACAAACAGTATATTATAAAAACAAAGACATTGTCTTGTATAAGATTGCTAATGCAGGCGATATTTATTACTTTAATTCAGAGGTTCCTGTAACGGTAAACAAAGAACAGACAACAACGGGTTTCTCTTTAACCGGTTACTTTATGGACGTTATTTACAACGAACATAAAGATGATTTTAATAACAATAAGTGGTGGCAGGTTTGGTCGAATGCAAAAGCTTTGCTTTTTAATAACCTTCTTGAAAACTTCCACGAACCTATTTTTGTAAAAGACGATTTCAAATGGATAGGTAATGCTATCTCAGGAACTGGTGATAAGCTTCCTGTTGTTGATGACTTTTATGTAATTTGGGATAGTTAATTTGAACGAAATAATAATTTGGTTTATCTTCTAAAGAAAGGGTGATATTATGAGAAAGCGACTTTTTAATAAGCGTGGTATGACTTATATTGAGCTTCTAGTTTCTTTGGCGTTGCTTTCACTTATAGTAGTATCATTTACACCTTTGCTTGTTTCTTCGTACGATAATTTGTATAAAGCAGGCGAAAAGGTAGAAACCGTTTACAATTCTCAACAAGAGATTGAAAAAGGTCTTGCAACCAGATATTCAGTTAGAAGTTCTAATATAACAATGGCGTTCAATATGAATGTTCAGGGTGTGTTGGATAATCTTAACGTAAACGGTAGAAAGGTTGTATCGAGTCTTCAAGACAGGCTTGAAACAATTTTCTATGGTGTAAGAGCCAGACTCGATATTATTTCAGGTGATACTGTTTATGATGATACCTTAACTCATGAGGTTATATTACAGACAACCGGTCTTGAATATGATAAGGTTACCTTTGGTAAATATGCAGGTGATTTGAATCAGATGCCAAAAACTCAGATTCATATTGAAGCATATATCCCTGATAAGACAACAAATGCTTCAAACGGTTCTACAACAGACGAAATTGCTTATAGTTCAGCGGCTACACCTGCTAGTTTGGAGCTTGTAACAGCAAACTCCAAAACAGGTAGAATTGTTTTTTCAGTTGGTGGAGCCGATTTTACACAATCACCTATAAAATTTATTGTTCATTATAAAAATGAACGTGATAAATTAAGAAGTATTCCTGCGTATCTTTACATTGAACCTGCAACAATGCTTATTGCAGGTGATCAAAATACTTTTGATTATTACACAAGTGCGGGTGTTGAATCTAAAGACGTTTCAACTGATAATGTGAATCAAAAAGTTAAGTATGTATTAAACGTTCAAGGTAGAACAATGAACGTTACAAATAGTGGATTACTCACAGATAATGACAGGCCAACAAAGGTTGGTGCAAAAATCAACACAATAGCTTGGGTTGCTAATGATGAAAACCCAAAACTTAAGCCTTATTATGTTATGGCGGGGGACAACGGTGTTGTTTACCGTATGTATAACTATGCAACGATTACTAATCTTAAAGAAGCAATGGGAGCTTCAAATTCCTCTTTGAGTGATACAACGGATAAACCACTTGACCTTGAAACAGGCGTTCGTGTTTACCAGTCCTTCTGGAGTGGAGAAATGAGCGATCAGTATTCTTTCCAAACCTTGCAAACTTCTTCTACGTATGGTAAGCAAGAAGATAATAGTATCGACTGTTCTGCACCAAATACAATAGACGGTCATAGTGTTGTAGGTACACAATATAATAAAATTGATAAAAATTTAAGGTATTCATACCATTTTTCAGCCTACAGAACAGGTTACCAGTATGCTTCTCAGGCTTCAAGGCGTATTTCTTACGTGTTGACTGAAGCAGGTAGTAAATCTTTTAGAATTGCCGCAAAAAAACAAGAGAAAGAAGACTTTACCGGTTATAATGCAGTTTGGGAGCCTGAATCCATAATGTTTGATAAAAAAGGTGTAACCTATAATACCGAGGATGATAGAGCGATATATTGTTTCAAAACGGTTCTTCATGGTAACTGCCATACCGATATGCATTTAGCACCGTTACGTTTAGCGGCAATAACCCACATTGATCCGATTGAAGTATTAAAAAATACTGATAAGACGACGTACGAAACCGGTGAAACTATGTATAACAGGTTTATTACGTCAGGAGATTTCTGGTCTCCACCGGAAAAATCAGAAGAATCGCTCAGAGGTATTGGTTGGAATGACCGTGTTAATTACGTTAATACAAAATATGGTTGTTCAGCATCTATAAAATCAGTTGCGTATCTGCCCGGCTCAGGTAGTAACGGTCAAGGTCAGGTTATTTATTTTGGTACTGTTCCTGCGTATGCAAACTTACGTCAATGTTCTGATACTGATTCTGCAACTACTAAGATGTATAATAACGATAAGCAGGGTAAAAGTGCTGTTACATCGTATGTCATTTGTGGTTCACAAACAGGAGGCTCAACAATCTATCGTCTTTCGTATACCGGTGCAGGTAATAATAAAAACCGTACAGAAGGTGTAGATGCTCAAGATTGGATGAGAACACAGATAGCTAACAACAACGTAAAAACGGAAAGTTCAGAGGTTACCTTCTATACAAGAAAAGGTGATAACCAAACTTATATGTTAAATAGCGATGTTAAGTTTACTTTTGGTTATTGTTCTCGTTGGCGTATGACTGTTGGTGACGTAACTTTTGACGGTACGACAGAAGAGACTCGTTCATACGAGAAGTACTACAGAAGAACTCATACTTCAGCTGACTACCAGAGACAACCCGGCATAAACAAAGGTACTACTGATAACTTGTATTATAACGTTTGGTTTCCGGGCGAATTTTACAATCTTGTCGATACAGCTACTTGCGATGCTATTACTATCGCAGGCGGTTATACCGTTGCAGGATCTGCATATATGTCCGAATCATGGATTGTTAAGGATGGGTATTACGGCACAGCTCTTGGTGATATTTATAACGATGCAGTTTTATCAGCATATATCAACGATAGTAGTAAAGCTATTACCAATGGTCTCGCTGGCAAAGGCGAAAGAAATATGATTTTCCAAAATTTATTGTATTTCAAGAGTCCCATATTTGAAAATAGCGATATCCATTCTCGAGCAAACTACAGAATAGAAAAAGTTGGTTTGAATTCCAAAACTGATGATAAAGGTAACAAAGAGTATTGGGCATACTATGCAATAAATGGTGGTGCAGTATTCAGATCAAAAGTTGCTACCTCAGTAGTAACAACTTCAGGTTCCGGCGAAGATATTAAAACAAATGAAACAGTTACTTTAAGACAACTTAACGACACCACAGATATTCAGGAAGTTACAATCAACGGATATTCTGTAAGTCAGGTTTTCAGCGAAGTTGTTTCAATTGAAGCAGAGGAAGATATTGTTATTATTTCAGGTAAAGCTAAGAGTGCTTCTGTTCCCTTATCGGTTCTTATAGGTGTCAAGGGTTCTGATGGTAATATTAGTGAGTGGAAAGGTGTTCAACTCGGCGGTTTAAAAGGTATTTATATAACATGCACTGAAATTATAGGTGGTTATTATTACTTTACAGCATCCAATGCAGACGGTACCAAAGGCTACGTTGCAGCTGTTAACCTTGAATTGCTGAAGAGTGTGCCTAAAGGTACAACTTTACCGGCTTATGTTAACGAGAGTGAAGTAGATAACGGTATGATTTATACAGTTATTAATGACGTTCCTTATGCTATAGCAGGTCGTGAAAAAGTTTAAGAAAGGAGGCTCCTCAACATGTTTAAATTTTTTACAAATAATAAAAAAGGTTTTACTTTGGTAGAACTTTTGGTGGTAACATTTCTTCTTGGTTTAGGAGCCTTCGCGCTTATAAATATGATTAATGTTGCTTATCGTTCTTTTGATAAAAGTGAAGAACGTTATATTAAGCAAGAGGCAGTTAAAACAGTTGCTGAACTTTTACGTTCAGGTTCAGCTAATGTTGCACCAGCTATGTCAGCAGATATTTTTGCAGATATCTCTGTTGTTCCGACGGGTAAATTTAAAGATGAGTCTTACTCATATCTTTATTGTGAACCTCATACAAACGAAGAGACAGGGGAAATAGATGGTTACTATCTTTATAACCTTAATAAAGGTAAATCAAAGATAGATGAAAATGGCAATTCACTTGAACCTCTTTCGGATGTGCCTATGTACGTTGAAATTCGTCCTTATGAGGCAAAAAGTTATGATGCTGATGACGCACCGATTGAAAACCAATGTGGTGTAATTATAACTCTTGCAGCCCTTGAGGATGATTTTGAGTATAAATTAGATGAAAACGATCAGATTGTACCACCTACAGATGACGAAATTTACTATAGCCTTGATGTTGCGTATCATTTCCCCAATATGGTTACAAGCGATACAGGTGTTACAGTAAACTATGTCTCAAAGGCTACAATATCTTCAGCTAATACATATAATGACTCCGGTATAATAAAAGGTGGTTCAGTAGAGGCTGTAGAGTGTAATGATTTTTGTTCTCCGGATACTTGCCGTTGTCCTAACACTGCTACATCTCATAAGTGTAAAGATTGTGACTGTAGTTGTCCTAAAAAAGCTGGTAAAGTTTTAAGAGTTTATGCAGACTCTATTCTTTCAGGCGACAACACTAATACAACTGTTGCTGTTCCAAAGCTTTGCTTTGTAGCAACTGCTTCGTACGGTTATGATTCAGGTGAAGTTGGTCTTCTTTGCAACTTCCGTGATAATGTTCTTTTAAAGAGCAAACTCGGTACAGCATTTGTTAACACTTATTATAAATTATCTCCACCCCTTGCAGAAATTATTGCAGGTAATGAAAATCTCAAGGCAGTTGTAAGACTCGCTTTGAAGCCTGTTATAGTAGTTGCTGAATATTCTCTTGAACCCGAGCTTCTGGAAGAAAGTGCTCCGTGGATGATAGTATTTATAGGTTGCCTTGCAGGTACAGTAACAACAGCAGTAGTTGTTAAAAAAAGAAAAAGAAAAGTAGAAGAATAAAATAAAAAAAGGCGTTGAACGAAAGTTCAACGCCTTTTTCTATTTTATTGGTAAGGAACGTGGCTCAGCCCGTTCCTTTTTTTGTGCTATTTATAGTATATATTCTTTGTATTTCTCAAGTATAAAAATTTCAGCTGTAATATCAAGAAGTAAACCATCAGCCGTGTATTCTTCTGAGTGGACAACACCTGTTTTTCGGAGTTCGGCACCGGCAGCACCTAAGGAGAAAGGTAAAAGAATCTTCACCCTTTTTCTTGTTGGTGGAAGTGCCTGTGCCACAGCTTCTAAAAGGTTATCAAGACCGTCACCGTTTTTTGCTGAAACTCTTACACATTTACCAACAAGTGGGATTGAAATATCATTAACTAAATCACACTTGTTTAAAACTGTAATGATAGGTTTATCAGAACAACCTAATTCATCCAGAAGCTCGTTGGTTACCCTGTAATGTTCTGAACACTCATCACTGGAAGCATCACAGATGTTAAGAATAACGTTTGCATCAACAGCTTCATCAAGAGTGGATTTAAATGCTTCGACAAGTTTATGGGGCAAACGCCTTATAAAACCTACTGTATCAATAAGAAGAACACTGCTGCCATCAGGCAATGTCAATGCCCTAGCAGTGGGGTCAAGTGTTGCGAAAAGCTTGTTTTCAGCAAGAACTCCGGCATTTGTAAGTGTATTCATAAGTGTAGATTTACCTGCATTGGTATAACCTACAAGAGCTACCGTTAAAACACCGTCTTTTTTCCTTCGTTCACGGTGTCTTGTACGTCTTTCGTCCAATTCTTTCAAGTCTTCGGATAAAGCTGCTATTCTGCGTCTTATATGACGACGGTCAGTTTCAAGCTTTGTTTCACCGGGACCCCTTGTACCGATACCACCACCAAGCCTTGACATTGATACACCTTTACCACCTAAACGGGGGAGAGCATATTTTAACTGTGCCAATTCAACCTGAAGTTTGCCTTCACCCGAAAGGGCACGTCCTGCAAATATATCAAGTATAAGTGTTGTTCTGTCGATAACACGAACGTCTGTTATTGTTTCAATGTTTTTTTGCTGTGCAGGTGAAAGTTCACCGTCAATTATAATTAAGTCAGGCTTTTCAGCTTCACAAAAATCCGATAACTCCTGAAGTTTACCTTTACCTAAATAGGTTCCGGCTTCGGGAGCTTCTCTTTTTTGTGTCATTTCGCAAATGACTTCAGCACCTGCTGTACGGGCAAGCTCAGTTAATTCTTTCAAAGAAGAGTCAACGTCAAACTCACCTGTATCAACAGAAACAAGCACAGCTCTTTCTTGTTCTATTTTATTTTCGTATAATTCCATAGTTGTAAATATTATTTAACACTAAAAAGCAAGTCTCCGTATGATGGGTAACACCATTTGTCAGACGGACAAAGTGTTTCCATTTCATCTACTGCATCTCTTAAATCATTCATTATCGGAATAATATTGTTTTTGTAGTAGAATGAAGCGGCATCGCTTTCATCTATTGTTTTTACTATTTTTGAGTTTTCTTCTAATTGTCTTACAAATTCAAAGGCATTTTTAGAAAGTACAGAAAGTTTGGTTAAAACGGTTTCTTCATATGATATATCAATAGAAGAAACTGCTGTTTTCTTTGCGATTATTGTATCTGCAAGCTCGTGAATCTGACGGCTTACACAAGGAAGAATATCCTTTTTTGTCATATCTATCATTGTAAGCACTTCTATGTTAAGGTACTTACAATATTTTTCATTTTTTATCTCGTAATGAGCTTTGATTTCTGCTTCGCTATAAACCTTGTGTTTTTTATAAAGCTCAACATTCTTTTCGTGAAGCATATAAGGAAGACATTCGGGGGTGGTTCTTAAATTAAGAAGACCTCTTCTTTCAGCTTCTTCAACCCAAGCATCGTCATAACCATTACCGTTGAAAATGATTCTCTTGTGGTTTTTAATAACACGTCTTATTAAATTGTGAAGAGCAGTTTCAAAATCATTAACGCCTTCAAGCTCATCGGCAAACTGGCTGAGAACTTCAGCTACAGCTGTATTAAGAGTTGTATTAGGTCCTGCAACTGAAGCAGATGAACCAAGCATACGGAACTCAAATTTGTTACCTGTAAAGGCAAATGGCGAGGTTCTGTTTCTGTCGGTTGTATCTTTGGGGAATCTTGGTAAAACGTGAACACCAACCTTAAGAAGCTCTTTTTCTTTTGAACTTTCGTAATCTTCGTCTTTTTCAATTGATTCGAGAATTGCTGTGAGTTCTTCACCAAGGAACATTGATACTATAGCAGGGGGAGCTTCCTGGGCACCTAAACGATGATCGTTACCTGCACTGGCAATAGAAACTCTTAAAAGATCCTGATAGTCATCAACAGCTTTAATAACTGCACAAAGGAATAAAAGGAACTGTGCATTTTCAGAGGGTGTGTCACCGGGTTCTAAAAGATTTGCCCCTGTATTAGTTGAAATAGACCAGTTGTTATGCTTACCACTACCGTTAACACCATCAAAGGGTTTCTCGTGAAGAAGACAAATCATACCATGATTTTTTGCACATTTCTGCATTGTTTCCATAGTAATCTGGTTGTGGTCAGTTGCAATGTTTGTTGTATTAAAAATAGGAGCTAATTCATGCTGAGCAGGAGCAGCTTCGTTGTGTTCCGTTTTTGCATGAACACCTAAACGCCATAATTCTTCGTCAAGGTCTTTCATAAAAGCTTGTACTCTGGGTTTGATAGCTCCGAAATAATGGTCATCAAGCTCCTGACCCTTCGGTGGTTTTGCTCCGAAAAGAGTTCTGCCTGTGTAAACAAGGTCTTTTCTTTTGTGGAAAACGTCGCTGTCAATAAGGAAATATTCTTGTTCAGGGCCAACAGTTGTTTTAACAGAAACTACGTCTTCGTTACCAAAAAGTTTTAATATACGTAAAGTCTGCTTGTTTATTGCTTCCATTGAACGAAGTAAAGGTGTTTTTTTATCGAGTGCTTCACCACCGTATGAACAGAAAGCAGTGGGAATGCAAAGAACACCGTTTTTTATAAAAGCAAATGAAGTAGGGTCCCATGCTGTGTAGCCACGAGCTTCAAAGGTAGAACGAATACCACCATTCGGAAAGCTTGAGGCATCAGGCTCACCCTGGATTAACTCCTTGCCTGAAAACTCCATTATAATATTACCGTTTTTAGTAGGAGTAATAAAACTGTCATGCTTTTCGGCAGTAATACCTGTAAGTGGTTGAAACCAATGAGTATAGTGAGTAGCACCTTTTTCAATTGCCCAATCCTTCATTGCATCGGCAATAACTTTTGCTACTGAAATATCAAGTCTGTGACCGGTATCAAGAGTTCTCTGAAATTCTTCGAAAGTTTCTTTAGGAAGCCTTTCCTTCATAACTGAAGTAGAGAATACGTCACAACCGAAATATTCTGGTACATTTTTCATTAAAATCAACCCTTTTATAAGAAAGTATTATAACTAAAACATTATACACTAAAACTTTCTTAAACGCAACCCTGAGCTTTCATTGCTTCAGCAATTTTTATGAAAGCAGCAATATTGGCACCGGCAGCATAATTGCCTTCTGAACCGTACCTTCTTGCAGCATCATCACAGGAATGAAAAATGTTTACCATTATACTTTTAAGCTGTTCGTCAACCTTTTCAAAACTCCACATTCTTCTTTCTGAATTTTGACTCATTTCAAGCCCTGAAGCAGCAACACCACCTGCATTTGCAGCTTTTGCAGGTCCGAACAGAATACCGTTTTCAAGAAAAACTTTAATAGCTTCAGGAGTACACGGCATATTAGCACCTTCAGCAACTGCCATACATCCGTTTTTTACGAGAAGAAGGGCAATTTCTTCATCTATTTCATTTTGTGTAGCACACGGCAGAGCAATATCGCAAACAGTTGTCCAGATGCCCTTGGAGCCGGCGTAATATTTTGCGTTAGGTCGGTATCTTAAATAATCTTTAATTCTTGCACGGTCAACTTCTTTAAGCTTTTTCAGTGGTACTAAATCAACACCGTCTTCATCAAAAATATATCCGGCTGAATCCGATAAAGCAACAACAGTTGCACCGAGCTGCATAGCTTTTTCGGCAGCGTATAAGGCAACGTTTCCTGAACCTGAAATAATTACACGTTTACCTTCAAGGGTTTTACCATTACAACGAAGCATCTCATCAAGAAAATAACAAAGTCCGTAGCCTGTTGCTTCTGTTCTTACGTAAGAACCACCATAATCAAGCCCTTTGCCTGTTAAAACACCTGTGAACTGTGTTCTGATTCTTTTATACTGACCAAACATATAACCGATTTCTCTTGAACCCGTGCCTATGTCACCGGCAGGAATATCTGAATTTGAGCCTATATGCTTGTAAAGCTCGGTCATAAAGCTTTGGCAAAATGCCATTATTTCTCTGTCGGATTTCCCTTTTGGATCAAAGTCTGCACCACCTTTTGCAGCACCCATAGGTAGAGTGGTAAGGCTGTTTTTGAAAATCTGTTCAAAGCCTAAAAATTTAACAATACCTATATAAACAGAAGGATGTAAGCGAATACCACCTTTGTATGGGCCAATGGCTGAATTGAACTGAACACGAAATCCACGGTTTACATGAGTTTTTCCGTTGTCATCTATCCACGGTACACGAAAAATAATTTGCCTTTCAGGTTCAACAAGACGTTCTAAAATACCTGCATCGACTAAATCTTGCCTTTTATCTATAACAGGTTCAATACTTTCTAAAACTTCAGTTACTGCTTGTAAAAACTCTGGTTCATTAGGGTTCCTTTTCTTTACTGTTTCAAGAATATCAATTAAATATTTATTGTTCATATAATACCAACCTTTTTGTTTATATTATTAGAAAAATAAAATAGGATATACAAAAAGCACCTTGATTGAAATAATCAATCAAGATGCTTATGTTTATTTTTGTTAGTTTAAAAGGAAACCTGATGCAATACCTATAGCAGCAGAAAGACCTATAATTACAATTGGGTGAACTTTTTTGAAAACTAGTATTGTCATAATAATAGTAATTGCAAGAGAAACAAGAAAATTTTGTGGCACAATAGAAGTTAAATCAAAACCATTTGGTAAAAATACAGTTAAAAGAATTGTAACTATAGCTGAGCCTATAAGACCTATAACGGCAGGTCTGAGACCTGTCATAACACTTTGAATAGTTTTACTTTCTTTAAACTTTTTGTAAAACTGTGCAACTAAAAGGATTACAAAAAATGATGGTAACACGACACCAAGTGTAGCACAAACTGCACCTAAGAATCCACCGGTTTCAGTACCTACATATGTTGCAATATTAATAGCAAAAGGTCCGGGGGTGCTTTCACTAACTGCAATAAAGTTTACAATGTTTTCAACACTCATCCAGTTGTGTGCAATAACTTCTTCTTGAATAAGTGGAAGCATTGCATAACCACCACCAAAAGTGAAAAGACCAATTTTAAAGAAAGTTAAAAATAATTCTAAATAAATAGGTAAAGTCAATTTTTAGCCCTCCTTTTCATAATAAGAGAGTTAATAAGACCTGCAACACCACAACCTATAATAACAAATATAACATTTACATCTGTAAATGCAGCTAAAAGGAAGGATGCACCCATTAAAATATATGATAAAAGCCCCTTAGGACATTTTTTATACATAGAAACAAGTGCTTTTATAAGAAGTGCAAGAACACCGGCACGTATACCATTAAATGCATATTGAACTATTAAGGAATCACTAAATTGACGAAGAACAAGAGAAATAATTGAAATGATTACAAAAGATGGTAAAACTACACCGAAAGTAGCACAAAATGAGCCGAAAACACCACCAATTTTGTAGCCTATAAATGTGGCAGAGTTTATTGCGATAGGACCCGGTGTGCTTTCAGCAATCGCAATAATATCAAGTATATCTTCTTCTGTAATCCATTTTCTTTTTTCACAAACTTCTTTTTCAATAATCGGAATCATAGCATAGCCACCACCAAAGGTGAATGCGCCGATTTTTAAAAAGGTGAGAAAAAGAATCAAAGAATTTTTTAATTTTTCTTTCATAATGATATCTTAAATTCCCTTCTACAAAAATCAAAAATATTATAAATAGTATAATGGTGTTTGTCAAATAATATATTGAATTTATTGTGTAATATATGGTAAAATTATTTTATTAAATTCCGATAGGGTAGGTATACAATATGGATTTTGAAATTGCAAAGAAAAGAGTAAGTGAGCTTACTGAAATTTTAAACGACTGTATTGAAAAATATTATATGGGTAACGAAAGTGATGTTTCTGACTATGATTATGATATGATGATGCGAGAACTTTCAGCACTCGAAGAAGAGTACCCACAGCTTTTGAAAGAAGATTCACCTACCCACCGTGTTGGAGGCAGAAGTGATAATACTTTTGAAGAAGTTATTCATACCGTAAGGATGGAAAGCCTTCAAGATGCTTTTTCACAGGATGAGCTTGTTGCATTTGACAATAGGGTAAAGAAAGTATTTCCAAATGCCGAATACGTTGTTGAGCCTAAAATAGATGGCCTTTCGTGTTCGCTTGAATATCGTGATGGTATATTGGTAAGGGCATCTACACGTGGTGATGGTAACGTTGGTGAAGATGTTACTCAGAACGTAAAAACAATTCGTTCAGTACCCCTTAAACTAAAAGAAAAGCTCCCGTTTATCGAAGTAAGAGGCGAAGTTTATATGTCACACGCCTCATTTGATGAGCTCGTTGAAAAGCAAGAATTAAACGGAGAAAAAACTTTTAAAAATCCAAGAAATGCAGCTTCAGGTTCATTAAGACAAAAAAATCCTAAAATTACAGCAACAAGAAAACTTGATATTTTTGTTTTTAATATTCAGCAAAAAGAAGGTGGAAAAGAACTCCATTCTCATAAAGAATCATTAGAATATCTTGAAGAATTAGGCTTTACCACTATTCCTGGCTACAAGCTTTGCAAAAATATTGATGAAGTTATAGAAAAAATTAATGATATTGGTGACAATAGGGGTAAATTAAGTTTTGATATTGATGGTGCTGTAATAAAAACTGATGATTTTTCAATGCGAGAAGAGTTAGGTAGTACAGCCAAATTCCCTAAATGGGCAGTTGCATTCAAATATCCACCTGAAGAAAAAGAAACTAAACTTCTTCAAATAGAAATTCAAGTGGGAAGAACAGGTGTTCTTACCCCAACGGCAATATTTGAGCCTATTACCCTTGCAGGTACAACTGTTTCAAGGGCAACTCTTCATAATTCAGATTTTATTAAAGAAAAAAATATTGCTATAGGTGATACTATTGTTGTGCGTAAAGCAGGGGATATTATCCCTGAAGTTTTATCAGTTGCCTGTCACAACAATGAAAATCCACAATACACGTATCCTGAAAATTGTCCTGCATGTAACAGTAAGGTTGTAAGAGAAGAAGGCGAAGCAGCAATACGTTGTGTAAACCCGGATTGCCCGGCTCAGCTTTTAAGAAAGCTGATCCACTTTTGTTCAAGAGATGCTATGGATATTGAGGGCTTGGGTGAAGCTGTTCTCGAACAACTTGTAAATGAGAAGCTTATTTCAAAAGCATCTGATATTTACAGATTAAGTCCAATTGATCTTGTTTCACTTGAACGAATGGGTGAAAAAAGCACCTTTAATCTTCTGGAAGCAATTGAAAAGTCAAAAGGAAATGATTTATATAAATTAATTTTTGCTTTAGGTATTCACCATATTGGTCTTAAGGCTGCAAAGCTTATTGCAAACCATTTCGGTAATATGGATAACCTTCTTGCTGCAAGCAAAGAAGATATAACTGAAATTGACGGTATGGGTGAAATTTCTGCCGATACTCTGAGAAAAACTCTCGATTTACCCGAAACCCAAGCACTTATTGAAGAACTTAAAGAGTTAGGGCTTAATATGGTAAATCTTACTGAAACAGAAGACGACCGTTTCAAAGGAATGACATTTGTTCTTACGGGTACTCTTGAAAAATTCGGCAGACGTGAGGCTCAGGAAATTATTGAAAAATTCGGTGGTAAGGCTTCAGGTTCTGTATCTGCTAAAACAAGTATTGTTCTCGCGGGAGAAGCAGCAGGTAGCAAATTAAGAAAAGCAACCGAATTAGGCATTAAAATAATCAGCGAAGCTGAATTTGAAGAAATGATAAAATAAACTTATTATTTACACAAAAATTATGTTTCTATTTTATGCATATAATCAATAGAAATTAAAACAACTATATTATAAAATATAAATACTAATCTAAAGACCGAGGTGTTTTTTATGCCAACAACAGAAGTTTTTAAAATAAAAACAAAACGTAATAATCTTTTTTTAAGAGTTGCTAAGGGTCATTTTGCAACAAGCTATACACACAGCAATTATTATATAGATGTTGCAACACAAAAATCACGTTTTTCAGAAGCAAAGGCAGTTGCCCAGGAGCTTTGTTCTCTTTATAATTACAACACAACTATTATAGATACTATTCTTTGCCTTGACGGTATGGAGGTTGTTGGGGCTTGTCTTGCAAATGAGTTAACTAAAAATTCTTTTGCAAATATCAATGCACACCAGACTGTATACGTTGTTTCACCTGAAATAACAAGTGGTTCTCAAATATTATTTAGAGACAATATTGTACCTATGATTCAAGGTAAACACGTGCTTATTCTAGCAGTTTCAGTTGCTTCAGGTGCTACTGCAAAAGCAGCTATTGAAGCAGTTAAATATTATGGTGGTGAAGTTTCAGGTATTGCATCTATTTTTGCAACTGCAACTGAATGTGGCAATTACCAAGTAAACTCAGTATTTAACCCTAAAGATTTAGACGGTTATTTCAGTTGCCCACCCCACGAATGCCCCCTTTGTAAAGAAAAAAATAAAATTGATGCTCTAGTAAATTGCTACGGATTTTCAAAACTTTAAAAATCAATAAAAAGGGGATTGTTGCATTTAGCGACAATCCCTTTTATGAAGAAATAAGAAGGTTGACGGGTGAAAATTATGACCTTTTATGATGTTTTAACTCTTTGTGCAGGGCTTGTATTCTTCCTTTTCGGTATGAATACAATGTCTGATGGCCTTGAAAAGGCAGCAGGTGGTAAGCTTGAAGTTATATTGAAAAAAATAACTTCTAATATATTTTTAAGTATATCTATGGGTGCACTTATAACAGCAATTATACAGTCATCATCAGCAACAACAGTTATGCTTGTTGGTCTTGTAAATTCAGGTCTTATGAGTTTCCAAAGTTCGATTGGTGTTATTTTTGGTGCAAATATTGGTACCACTATTACTGCTTGGTTTTTATCTCTTGTAGGTGTTGAAAGTAATTCATTTTTCATTCAAATGGTAAAACCCCAAAACTTTGCACCGATTCTTGCTATTATAGGCATTGCTTTTATGATGATGTCTAAAAATGATAAGAAGAAAACTATTGGTACTATTTTTGTTGGCTTTACTGTTCTTATTTATGGTATGGATATAATGTCTGATGCCGTATCAGGTCTTTCAAAATCACCTGCTTTTGCAGAGATTCTTTTGAAGTTCAACAATCCTCTTTTCGGTATTTTAATCGGTACTGTTGTCACTGCCATAATTCAGTCATCATCTGCTTCTGTAGGTATTTTACAGGCTTTGTCACTTACAGGTGCTATTTCTTATAATATGGCTTTCCCAATAATATTAGGTCAAAATATAGGTACTTGTGCTACAGGTCTTATTTCTTGTATAGGTGCGGGTACGGGCGCAAAACGAGTTGCAACATGCCATACTTTGACCAATTTAATAGGCGCAATTGTTTTTATGCCCTTGTTCTTAATTGCCAATAAGTTTTTAGGTGGCTATTTTGACGAAAATTTTGTAAATCCCGCTACAATTGCGGTTATGCATACTGTATTTAACTTTGCAACGGTATTTATCCTTGCACCCTTTACGAAGTTTTTAGCGAAATTTACAGAAAAGCTTGTTAAAGAGAAAACTGTTTCAGAAAACGAAAAAGTTAAAGTGGTTTACCTTGATGAAAGACTTTTCCGTTCACCATCTGTTGCAGTTATGGAGTGTGACAACTATACATCTCAAATGGCAGTTATTGCTAAAGTTACAATTTTAAAAGCCTTACAGCTTGTTTTTTCTTATGATAAAGAAGAAGCAGAGCTTATTAAAGAAAACGAAACAATTCTTGATACTTACGAAGATGAATTAGGCACATACCTTGTTAAACTTTCAAAAGAATCTCTTTCTGAAAATGATGCAAGAAAAGTTTCAAGAATGTTACACACAATAGGTGATTTTGAAAGATTAGGCGACCACGCACTTAACTTGAAAAAAACAGCTAAAGAAATAAACGATAAGGGTATTGCTTTTTCAGCAGATGCTCAAAAGGAGATAAACATTCTTCTTGAAGCAATTACAGAAATAGTAGTAGCAACAACTCTTGTTTATGAGAAAAACGATATTTTATTAGCAGCTCGTGTTGAGCCACTTGAACAGGTTATTGACCGTATTGCAAGTGAAATAAAAGCTCATCATATAAACCGTCTTCAAAGTGGTGACTGTACAATAGAATTAGGCTTTGTTCTTTCAGATCTTCTTACAAACTGCGAAAGAATTTCTGACCACTGTTCCAATATTGCCGTTGCAGTAATTGAAGCACAAAACGATTCATTTGATACTCACCATTATTTGAATAGTGTAAAATATGATAATGCTGAGTTTAAAAAGGTTTTTGAGGAATACAATGCAAAATACGATTTACACGCCTGATAACATAGATATTATATTTGAAGATGATGAAATACTTGTAATAAATAAGCCGTCAGGGCTTCTAAGCGAAGACTCACAAAAAGGTGAAAAAGGTATTTTATCATACCTTATAAATGAAAACAGAAAAACATTACACTTGCTTCACCGTCTCGACAGAGAAGTTGGAGGAGTAATGGTTATTGCTAAAAATAAAAAATCTGCTGGATTTTTATCTACAGAAATAGTTAACGGTGGGTTTAAAAAAGAATACCTTGCAGTAACCGACGGTGTTCCCGAAGAAGATAAAGGTGTTTACGTTGATTTGTTATTTAAAGATTCAAAGAAAAACAGATCATATGTAGTAAAAAGAGAACGTAAAGGTGTAAAAAAAGCATCTTTAGAGTTTGAAACTTTGGAAAAAAATCAAGGAAAAGCTTTAGTGAGAGTTCTTCTTCATACGGGAAGAACTCATCAAATTAGAGTTCAGTTTTCTTCAAGAAAAACACCTCTTATCGGTGATGGGCATTACGGAAGTAGTGATAGAAATTGTAAGGTTTCACTTCACTCTTACAGAATAAGCTTTATTCACCCAAAAACAAAAAATACTGTTGAGTTTAAATCTTTACCATCAACAGAAAATTATCCTTGGAATTTGTTTGGGGCAATAGAAAATGAATGAATATTTATTGGCATTTAGTGGAGTTATAGTAAACACTATAACGGTTATAATTGGTAGTACAGTTGGTCTTCTTTTAAAAAAACAGATACCTGAAAAACTAACAAATGCTGTTATGACTGCTATTGGCCTTTGTACAATTGCAATAGGTGTTACTGGTGTTATAAAAGGTGAAAATCAGCTTGTAATGATAATTTCACTTGTTTTTGGTACGGTTGTGGGTACGCTTATTGATATAGACGGTAAACTTTCACGTTTAGGTGATAAATTTCAAAAGAAAAGAGAAAGTAGTGAAAAAATACATAGCGATAACGCAACCTTTTCACAAGGCTTTATTACTGCGTCACTTCTTTTTTGTGTAGGTGCTATGACTATTGTTGGTTCTATGAATGCAGGCGTTTCAGGCGATAACCAAATGCTTTACACAAAATCCGTACTTGATTTAATTTCTTCATCAATGCTTGCGGCTTCTCTTGGCTTCGGTGTTTTCTGTGCGTCTGGCTTCGTGCTTGTTTTTCAGGGTAGTCTTGTAGCATTGGCGATGGTGTTAGGCTCATTTTTAAATGATTTTGCAGTAAACGAGCTTATCTGCGCAGGGTCGGTTATGATCACTGCTTTAGGCTTAAATCTTATTGGTGTAACAAAAATCAAAGTAGCAAATCTTTTACCGGGACTTGTTTTTGTACCGTTTGTGTGTATGCTTTTTGAAAGGATATAATATAATTAAAAATTTGCAAATTAAAGAAAAATCCCCGAAGAGTTAAAACTCTTCGGGGTTGTTTTATCTTATAGTAGTTATTAAAGAAGTGCTCTGTAAAGTGCTGCAATTTCTTCAACACTTGTGTCTTTGGGGTTACCAGGACGGCAAGCATCTGCGAATGCGCTTTCGGAAAGGAACTGAACGTCTTCTTCCTTAAGAATTCCTTTAAGGTCTTTCGGAATACCAACTTTTTCAGCAAGGTCTGCAACTGCTTTAACTGCTACTTTTCTTGCTTCTTCAATAGACATAGCGTCTGTACCTGCAACGCCCATTGCTTTTGCGATATCGCGATATTTATCGCCTGTGCAATCTGCATTATATTCCATAATTGAAGGAAGAAGAATTGCGTTAGCAACACCGTGTGGTGTGTCATAAAGGGCACCGAGACCATGAGCCATACTGTGAACGATACCAAGACCTACGTTTGAGAAGCCCTGACCTGCAATGTACTGCGCGAGAGCCATTCCTTCTCTGCCTTCAGGTGTGTTTTCGCAAGCACCCGGAAGATGCTTTGCAATAAGCTCAATAGCTTTAAGGTGGAACATATCAGTCATTTCCCAAGCGCCTTTTGTGATGTAGCCTTCAATAGCGTGGGTAAGAGCGTCCATACCTGTTGAAGCTGTAAGACCCTTGGGCATTGTTGCTGTCATATCGGGGTCAACAACTGCAACCTCGGGAATATCG
>JAZOSL010000106.1:0-6971 GCA_045657085.1 Acutalibacteraceae bacterium
GTCCAAAACAAATAAATCGGGTGATAAAAAAATCAGGGGACGGTTCTGTGATTGGGGGGTCCCAACGAAAACCACCCCTGATTTTTCTAACGTTACAATAACACAATACCACATTTTAACAAGCATTTCAATAAATATTAAAAAACCGCCCGAAGAAGAACGGTGAAGAAAAATCAGGGGACGGTTCTGTGATTGGGTGATTTTCCAACAAAAACGCCCCTGATTTTTTAATTTAAATAAACACTAAAACGCTAAAAACTTTTATGTATCAAGGGATTTGAGGTTCAATCATAGAACCGTCCCCTGATTGTGTTTTATATACATTTCGTTTGATGTATTCTGTTTGGTTAATTTTATTTATCAATAGTAGGCTAGGTTGTTGTTCGAATTTACTCGCAATATAACAATCCCACTCTTGTCTTTGCGGTATCTCAACAATTGAAAAACATCCAAACTCATTGAAAAAACTGTAAATAAAGGTTGGGTTTTCTACCCCGATAGTATTGGGCAATTTTTGGGCATAGTAATTCATTTGATTTTCCTCAACGAGAAAACTAAAATACTTACTCACTAATTTACTGTTACCTATGTTATCCAATTTAATCCTCCGTTACCATGTGAACGAATGTTTTTAATAAATTTCTGGTTTCCCACAAAAAAGAAAATCAGGGGACGGTTCTGTGATTGGGTGATTTCCCAACGAAAACCGCCTCTGATTTTTCTAACGTTACAATAACACAATACCACATTTTAACAAGCATTTCAATAAATATTAAAAAACCGCCCGAAGAAGAACGGTGACATTCTTTTTCAGGCGATGATTTTTTATTATTTAATTACAAGATAATGCATATAAGGCCACTGCAGCCGTCATTGATTATTCTTTCAAGTGTTTCTTGAATTTTCGACCTTGCATCTACAGGCATATGACAAAGCTTTGTTCTTAACCCTTCGTTTACAAGTTCATTCAAAGACTTGCCGAAAATATCGGATTCCCATATTTTATGGGGGTCTTCTTCAAAGCCTGTAAGAAGATATTTCAACAACTCTTCTGACTGACTTTCTGTTCCCACAACAGGTGCTACCTCTGTTTCAATACAAGTTTTTAACATATGTATTGACGGTGCTGATGCTGCAAGACGAACACCGTATCTGCCACCTTGTTTTACTATTTCAGGCTCTTTCAACGTTAGCTCATCAATATCAGGCATAACAATTCCGTAGCCTGTTGCTTCGACTTCATCAAGGGCATTTTTAATTTTATTATACTTTTTCTTTACATCTGAAAGTTCACTTAACACAACAACAAGCTCTTGTTCGTCCGCTATCTTTAAAGCCGTTTTTTCTTCAATTATTTTATAAATCAGGTCGTTTGAAAGCTCTGCATCTATAACAGCACAGCCCTTACCCAAATCAACTGACGAAACTTTTGTAGTAAGAACGTTTTCATTTTCACCTATTTCTTTTGCCATAGCTCCGATATCGCCAAGGCAATTAACTTTACAAGCTGAATTTTTAACGGTATTACAAACTGATTTTCTTAACCAATGCTCAGGTGAAAGATCCGTTACCCAACCGGGAAGAGATATACCTATCTCACATACAGGAAATCTGAACAAAACTGCACTTAATATAACACGTATTGTTTCTTCATCTATTTCAAGACAATTAACAGGAATAACAGGTACTTTGTATTTAAATGAAAGCTCATCTGACAACATTTTGTTGTATGCTGAATAAGGATCGGTACAGTTAAGCAACATAACAAAAGGCTTATTTATAGACTTTAATTCTTCTACTACTCTTTCTTCAGCCTCTTCATATTCTTCACGTGGGATATCACTTATGCTACCATCAGTAGTAACAACAAGACCTATTGTTGAATGCTCTGTGATAACCTTCTGAGTGCCTATTTCAGCTGCCATATTAAAAGGAATTTCGTGGTCATACCAAGGTGTTTTTACCATTCGTGGTTTATCTTCTTCAACGTATCCCAACGAGCTTGGCACAATATAGCCTACACAATCTATTAATCTGACGTTTAAAGATGCATTATCAGGCAACTCTACTTTTACTGCCTCTTCGGGAATAAATTTAGGCTCGGTTGTCATTATAGTTCTTCCTGCGGCAGATTGTGGCAATTCATCCTGAGCACGTTCTCTTTTATATCCACTGTTCATATTTGGTAAAACAAGTGTATCCATAAATCTTTTAATAAACGTTGATTTACCTGTTCTTACGGGTCCTACAACACCTATATAAATATCCCCACCTGTTCGTGCTTCAATATCCTTGTAAATGCTTGTATCTGTCATAAATCTACCTCCGAATTGACATTCTTTTTAATTCTTCAATAAATGCTATGATGTCACTACGTGTTTTATGCATCAAAAAGTTCATCATAATTTGACATACAGTAAAATATGTATTATAATAAACAAATATAAAAATATTGGAGGAAATTATGCTTTATAACGATAGTGTTATGTCATTCGATATGCTTGAAGTTTTAGAAACATTTCTTGCAACATTTAAAACAGAAAGTGTTTTACCCTACCTTTTAGCTCTTGTTACTGCAGGTGTTTGTGGTGCTGCTATCGGTGTTGAGAGAACTCTCCGTCAGAAAGAGGCAGGTATAAGAACCCATATAATTGTTGCTCTTGGCTCTGCTCTTATTATGGTTGTAAGTAAATACGGTTTCTTTGATATAGTCGGATACGCCGATCACGTTAACCTTGACGGTGCAAGACTTGCTGCTCAGGTTGTTACGGGTATTTCCTTCCTTGGTGCCGGTATTATTGTTTACAAGGGAACTGTTAAAGGTCTTACAACTGCTGCAGGTGTTTGGACTACGGCAGGTATCGGTCTTGCTGCAGGTGCCGGTATGTATGGTATTGCAGTATACGCAACTTTAATCCTTCTTGTGGTTCAAATTGTTGTTCATAAAATTTTACCCGTTGAAAACACAAGCACTGCAGCTATAACAGTTAAACTTGTGCAAGACGTTGAAGCTATTGAAACAACAAGCAACATTCTTAAAGAAAATGGCTACACTATTATTTCTTGCGACGTTGAAAAAAGAAATGAAAAAATTGTTTGTATGTACACAGTAAGGGCAAAAAGTCACATCAATCCCGAAGAAGTCAATGCTCTTCTCAGTGCAAGTAATTACGTTCTTTCTGTTTCAATCTGATTTTAAATTATTGTTGATACTGACTATTAAACTGCCCGATTTTCGGGCAGTTTTTATATTGTAAAAACACTTGATATATTGTATTATTTATATATATTTCAAGAAACGAGGTTTTTTTGTGAAGCAAGGTATTTCTTTTGATAAAGACAAAAAGGTTTTACCACTTATCACGGCAATTATAGGTGTAATTTTAGGTATAGCTCTTTTAGCTTTAAGACTTAATATGGTTGCTGTTGTTAACGTAGGATATATGTGCATTTTATCTGCAATTATATTCTTAGGAATTATAATCAAAAAGAAAGTTTATCTTTTAAACTTAATCGGTTATGGTGGTAGTGCATTCGGCATTTTTCTTTATTTTGTAATATTCGGTGCTGATGCAGGCTTTGGTGCTTTTTCCAGTGGTAAAGCCGGTTGGTCAAGTGCTGCTCACCCCCTTTTCTCGGGTGCAGGTAATTTACTCACAAGACTCGGTGGTAATATACTTTTACTCCTTCCTTGTATTATTGCTGTTGCAGCACTTATATTTGTTGCAAAAAAAGAGTTTAAAAAAGTTGGTTTACATAAATTTATAACATCTCTTATCAGCGTTCTTTTAGCAGGCACTTCTGTTCTTTACGTTCTTACAATGAACCTTCGTTCCAAACCTAATACCACACGCCTTTGGGATGGACACGACGATTACCTTGACGGTGTTGATAAAGCAAAATCCGGAAACCCCAACGTTCTTTTTATTCTTATGGATGATATGGGTTACGCAGACACGTCTCTTAACGGTGCTATTTACGACACTCCCAATATGGACAGAATCGGCGAAGAAGGTATTAACTTTGATAACTTCTATTCAAGCTACTCTGTTTGCTCTCCTGCAAGATTCGCTCTTATGACAGGCAGATATCCTTTCAGGGGTTATGCTGACAACGTTATTTATCCAACCGTTGACACTCTTTCACCTTTTGCACAAACACGTATTTTCAACTCAATTGAAATGGGTAACAATGCAGACGGTATGCTTGGTGACGAAATAACTATTGCAGAAATTTTCCAGAATGCAGGATATAACACAGGTGCTTTCGGTAAATGGCATTTAGGTGATTACGGTGAATATCTTCCTACAAACCAAGGTTTTGATTATTTCTACGGTAGCCACCACGTTAACGATATGAAGCCCTTCTACCATGTTGTTGAAGAAAACGGTGAATATGAAATCGTTCACGGCACGGACGAATTAAAAGACCAAAGCAGTGCAACGAAATGGATTCACGATGAAATTACAGATTGGATTACTGATTCTGTTGAAAATTCTGACGAACCTTTCTTTGCATACTACGCTACTCCCTGGCCACACGCACCTATTTACGCAGGTGACGATTTTGACGGTAAAACCGGTATGGGTACATATGCAGACTGTGTTACAGAATTTGATTATTATCTCGGTGAGCTTTTCGACACACTCGAAGATTTAGGTGTAATGGATGACACCATTATCATTTTCACAAGTGACAACGGTCCCGCTCTTGAAGGCTCTGTCGGTGAGCTCAGAGGTGGTAAATACCTTGCTTACGAAGGTGGCCAGAAAGTTCCTTGTATGATCCGTTGGGGCAACAACAACGGCCTTTGGGAAGCAGGTTCGACAAGATCCCAGAGTGCTACACTTGTTGACGTTATGCCCACATTGGTTGAGCTTTGTGGCATTACAGGCAATGGTGGCGAAAAGAATTACCTTCCCTTTGACAGAGATATTGACGGTGTTTCTTTAGTTCCACTTCTTAAAAATGACACCGTTATACATACAGAAGAACATCCTATTCTTCATATGAAGAGAGAAAGTCTTAAAGCTATTCAGTACACTGTTTCTACTGACAGCGTCCTTTCAAGAGATGAATACAAAAACTATAAATATCCGATTCTTAAAGACAACGAATATATCACTTTCAAATATTTCCAGAGAATACAGAATGACAATTCCGCTTTCTTTGATAAATACAGAAAGAACTGGTTACATATTTTAAGTGACGACACAGGTGAAAACCTTAACCGTTCATCAGTTTACCCCACTATCGCAGCGGAAATGAACGAAAAAATGAACGAGATTATGAAGAATTTCAAATCTGACCGTCGAGGAATAAACGAAGAATATTACAAATAAAATCAATACAACCTCGGGTAAAACCGAGGTTGTATTATGAAGAAATGAGTTGAACAGATTGCCACCTCTTTCAATTATGATTAAGCCTGCATCAAGCCTTTGCAATATGCGATGCAAATACTGCTTTTATCACGACGTTACCGACCACAGAGACGTTAAAAGCTTTGGCTTATTAAGTGAAGATACTGCCGAAAGTTTAATAATTAAAGCTCTTGACTTTGCAAACGGTGAAAGCATTGCTTTTGCATTTCAGGGTGGCGAGCCGACTATACGTGGACTTGACTTTTATAACTTTTTCTGTGAAACGGTTAATAAGCACAATAAAAAGAAAAGCAAAATTTTCTACGGCTTGCAAACAAACGGAACGCTTATTGATGATGAGTGGGCAAAATTTTTACAAGAACACGATTTTCTTGTTGGCTTGAGTCTTGACGGTGATTTTGACAATAATTCCTTCAGAATTGACGATAAAGGTCAGAACGCTTTTTATAAAATTATAAAAGCGGCTGATATTTTTACCAAGCACAACGTTCAGTTTAATATACTTACTGTTCTTACAGGCAGATGTGCAGAAAACATTGATACAATTTTAAGATACTTCAAGAAAAGAAACTTCAAATACCTTCAGCTTATCCCCTGCCTTCGTCCTTTCGGTGACAATACTGAAAGCGAATTATATATGACAGTTGAACAGTACAAGCATTTTCTTATTCACGGGTTTAATTCTTACGTTAAAGATTACGTCAGAGGTGACTATACGAGCATCAGATATTTTGACAACCTTGTTCACCTATATTTAGGGAACCCTACAGAACAATGTGGAATGTGTGGTCATTGTACTCATCAATTCGTTATTGAAGGTAACGGCAACGTTTATCCATGCGATTTCTACTGTACGGATGAATGGCTTTTAGGTAACATAAATTCCGCAGAAGAAAACTTTAATACTCTCGCTCACAGCGAAAGGGCTATTGAATTTTTGAAAGAAAGCCTTAAAATAAAAGAAGAGTGCAAAAAATGCAGATATCTTGCGCTCTGCCGTGGCGGAGGCTGTAAAAGAAACCGTTACGACAGAGATTACTGCGAGGCTTACAAAGGCTTTTTTGATGCTTGTCTGCCGTTATTCAGAGCGTTTATAAATGAGAGAAAATAAAATACATAAAAAACAAAACCGTTGGAACATAATTTCCAACGGTTTAATTTTTACATATCGTTTCTTATAATGTCTTCAAGCGTTTCGCCTTTTACTGCTACGTAATCCTCGTCACCGTTTACCATTATAACGGGTAATTTGGGGATTCGGTTATAGTTTGAAGCCATTGAATAGTTATAAGCTCCTGTTGTAAGCACAGCTATAAGGTCGCCACGTTTGACACTTTCGGGAAGTTTTATCGAAGGTTGAATAATATCGCCACTTTCACAGAATCGACCCACAAGATCGCAAGTGAAATCACACTCTTCATCAGCCTTATCAGCTGCTACAACTGTGTACTCAGACTCGTAAAGAGCGTATCGGGGGTTATCGCCCATACCACCGTCAATAGCAACGTAATTTTTATAGCCTTCAATACGCTTAACATTACCCACTTTATACAGTGTAATACCTGCATCGGCAACTATGCTTCTGCC
>JAZOSL010000107.1:0-7386 GCA_045657085.1 Acutalibacteraceae bacterium
GCACCAAAGGCTGCATTTTCGATACAACCTAAAAAGGTTTCAGGTGCACCACAGGCTTCTATGCAAACATCAAAGCCGTTACCATTCGTAAACTCTTTTGTAAAACCTTCCAAAGACTGTTTTTTAGTATTTACTACTGCATCAGCACCATACTCTCTTGCTAATTCTAATCTGTTATCAAGAATGTCGGCTACAACAATTTTTTTACATTTCTGTTTTGCTGCAAGAAGGGCAAAAAGGCCAATAGGCCCTGCACCGATAACAAGTACACTATCACTTTCTTTTATCGTACTACGTGAAATTGCGTGCTGTGATATTGAAAAAGGCTCAATAAGTGCAAGCTCTTTTGCAGAAAGACCTTTACCATCGTAAATTCTTTCAACAGGCATTGAAATATACTCACAAAATGCACCGTCACGTTGCACACCCATTGTCTGATTATCAGTACAACAGTTTACTAACCCTCTTTCACAGGAATAACAAGCACCACAATTAAAATACGGATTACACGTTACAACATCACCGGGTTTTAAGCCTTTGTCATTTTCAGGAATTGTTACAATTTCGGCAGAAAATTCGTGGCCGGGTATTCTCGGATATGTAGTAAAAGGCTGGTTGCCTGTAAAAGATGCAACGTCTGCACCACAAATACCAACGTATTTAACCTTAAGAAGAGCCTCGCCATCTTTTACAACCGGCATAGGTATTTCTCTTATTTCTATTTCGTTCGGATTAGGAATTACTATCGCTTTCATTGTTTCCATATCATTTATCTTCTTCTATATATTCGCTATTCCAGATTACACCTGTTTTAAGTGGTGCTCCCTTGCAGAATATTTTATTTTCGTAAGCATCTAAAGGATTTTTTATAAAATCTTCTTTATCTATAAGTTCAACAACTTCATCGTAACGACTATCAACTAAAATATCAATAGCCTTTTCCATATGCTCTTGACGGAAGTTAATAGATGCAAATATAAGGTGATTTTCAAAACCAAATGGCATTGTATCGTAAGCAACTGTAGGACCTAATGAAAAACTGTTATAAATGCCATTACAACCAAGTACTTTGTGTTCGAATGCAATTCTATGTTCAAGATTTGTGCCACTTGTACCAACAAATATAGTTGCCCTGCCACCGATTTTTTCTATTATTTTTTCGGCTGTTTCTTTTTCAGAAAGACCTGCTGTACAAAGGTAATCTGCACGTGCTATGTCTTTTGAAAAAACAACCTTTTTACTGTTTTCATCACTTCTGCCGACGAAAAGAATTTTTGCATTTTTATAATGACGTCTTATCTGATCGGCTATAAAAAGCCCTGTCATACCCAGACCAAAAACAACAACTCTTTCAAAGGTTTCTTCTTTTGCAATTTTTCTTGCCTCTGCTTCTGTGCATTTGTGCTTTGCCATTTTCACACGGAAGTTATGAGCTTCACCTAAATCTTCCATTCTTTCAAGCTGAAATACTGCACAAGCATAAGGGTCGGCAAAGGAAAGTTTTTTTGCAACCGATAACGGCAGTTTTTTCAGATTATTATATTTTTCAGGAAGCTTAAGAAGCATATCGGGGTTAAAATAGTTTTTATCACAGAAAAGTCCGTCAGCTTTATCGCAACCATACTCGAAATATGTTTCATCTTCTGTATATCTTGTAGGGTCATAGCTGTCGCCACCACGTATAAGCACTATTGCAAATCTATTTTCCTGCGGTACCCAAACCACACCTTCGTGACCATTTATAAGACGATTTTCTCCTTCAGGGAATTTTGCTGAAAGTTTGCTGTCACGTCCCATTTTCATAAGTTCAAAATCCGTACCACAAAAGCCTTGAAAAACAGGAAATGCTTCTATCCCCTTATATAACATTTCACCACGAAGCCTTTGTCTTTCAGGATTTATTAAATTTACTTCACCGTATTTAATTGGCAAATCTTTATCATTCTGAAAATATGTACCATATGTTTTCATAGGCAAACCTCTTTTTATATAAATGATCCTAATTATATATAATTAATTATATCACATATTTTATAATAAAAAAAGAGAATATATTACATTAAATCTGTAGTATATTCTCTGTTTAAATATCAATATTTTAAAATCTCGTCCAGAAATCAGTGCCCCACGGGTGATTTTGTTCTTCCCATTCATCACGATGTTTTAAAATTTTCTTTCTCATTTCGTCGACTTTAGCTTTATAATCTTCTTTATCTGCAAGATTTTCGGTTTCCCACGGGTCGTTTTTTATATCATAAAGAAAAGTCCATTTATCATCATCTTTGTCCCCGTTACGATACTCAATAAGCTTATAATTGTCATCTTTTACTCCACGAACAAATTTATCAAAAATTAAATATAATTCTTCACGGAAGGTTTCTCCATGTTCACCATCTAAAAGGTAGGCAAAGCTCTTTCCGTCTACTGAATCAGGAATATCTATTCCGATTTTATCACAAAGTGTAGGAAAAATATCATAAAGATATATGTATGCATCATTACGTGTGTTTTTAGCTATACCCGGACCTGCCATAACAAGTGGCACACGAACACCATGTTCGTAAATATCTTCTTTACCAAGCCAACCATGTTGCCCTACAGCAAGACCGTTATCACCTGTAAAAACAATAATTGTATTATCTTCTTCACCTGATTCACACAATGCATCAAATAATCTTCCGATTTCATAATCAAGGTGAGTTATCATTGCAAAATATTCTGCTATGTGACGTTTTATTTCATCTTTTTCACGTGGATACGCTGCAAGATGCTCATCACGGTGCACCATTAACGGATAGTTAGTATCAATAATCTCCTGAAAATTAGGTGGCAGAGTAATTTTTTCAGCATCATACATTTTTCTGAATTCATCAGGCATAGTACGTGGGTCGTGTGGTGCTAAATAGGCAAGATACATACAAAATGGTTTCTCTTTACCTGCATTTTCTTTAAGCAATTCAATTGCTGCATCTGTAAGCAAGGTGCTTGAGTGTTTACCGGGGTCAAATTCATCACAATGCTGTGGTTGTGGGTTATTATCTTTATAAAAATCCACAACAAAATTTATTACGTTATCGTATTCGCCTGTTGGGTCATATCTGCAAGTAGGCACATTCCAATGGTCCCACATACCACCAAAAAATATTTTTGCCCCTTGTGTAAAACTACGGGCATAAGCCGGACAACCATTATGCCATTTGCCAAGGCCAATAGTTTCATAACCATTATCTTTTAAAGTTTCGGCAAAGGTTTTATGTTCAGGTGGAATATTACCACCTAATTCTTCTAAATGAAACGGGTTACGACCAGATAAAACCATTGCCCTACTTGGCATACAAACCGCACCACAGGTGCCACCGGCAATATGAGCACGAACAAAAGAAGTTCCTTTTTGAGTTAACTTATCAAGATTCGGGGTAATTATTTCATTATTGCCCAAAGCATGAATAGTATCAAAACGTTGGTCATCTGTTACAATAAATAAAATGTTAGGATTTTTCTCCATAACAACACCACCTTTATATTTAATATAATCTAAAAATGCTTGTATTGCAACAAAAATCAACACATCAGTTGCTGCTACTTGCATTTATAAAATATTATTGTTAAAATTACAAAAAAGGAGTGGGTTTATGCTTAAACTTTTCAGATTTTTATTTAGCCTTATTACAGCTATTTCAATCACAACAACCTCAATGACTGCCCCTGCAGTTATTGTAGAACCAACCGAAAATTTGAATTTCGAAATACTTACATACCCCGAAGAAGCAGTAAAAACGCTTGAAGAATGGGGACTTACGGAAGAAGACCTTAAATCCCGTGCCTTCCCCGACGGTGATCTTCACGAAACATGTCAGGGCTATGACGACGTAAACGGTGTTGTTATTTCACCTTATTACACTGCAAAGATCGGTAATACAGATATCCCAATTTATGCAGCAACCGTTTTCCTTGGTGAAACTCAATATGGCGAATTACATTCATTTTCAGAAGTATATTTTGACGAAGGTGAAGATTTTTCATTTAATATTCAGCTTTATTCCAAGGATCTGGAAATCAAAAATGCTATCTGCTTACCCGAAAAGCTTGGTGTAAAAGCTGACTGCACCGACGGTGTTATGACAGCAAGCATAAATGATTTCGGTATCTACACTTTCCTTTTCAACTATGCTTCTCAAAAATGTGCCTACACCCTTTTTGTAAAGGAAAAGATTGATGAAGAAGCAGAAATTGCAGAATACAAAAAGCAATACGGTGAAGAAAACGTGTACGTTGTTGAAAGTGGCCTTTTAGAAACTCCGTATGCTTGTTTTACCGAAAATGACTATGTTGTTTATCTCAAGCAGGGTGCTTACGTTCTTGCACAGCATTCTTACGATATTATGAGTGAGGAGGATGAGGCAAATTGCATCGAGCCTGATGCAGCAGGTCTTAATGCCTTCGGTCTTACAAGATACCCCTTCGTAAACTTCTACAACTGTACCAATATTAAATTCATAGGTAGAGGTATGCTTGATTTATCTCACCTTGACAGAAGAGAACGTCGCGGCGTTGTTTTCACTCAATGCGAAAGCGTTGAGGTACAAGGAATTAAAATAGTAAACTCTCCCGAATGGTCCTTTATCAGTTACCTTAACAACAACGTAAAAATCAAGGACGTTGATATTTTCGGTTACAGACAAAATTCTGACGGCTTCGATATATGCAACTCTCAGAACGTAACTGTTGAACGATGCTTCTCCCGTACGGGTGACGACCTTTTCAGTGTTAAAGCTCTTTCTGCACCTGTAATTTCACCGAGTGAAAACATTACCTTTACAGATTGTGTCGGTTGGGCAGGTAAAGCAAGAGGCTACGGTATAACCGGTGAGGTTAACCAACCAATTAAAAATATAACCTTTAAGGATAGTGCCATTATCTGCCGTGATGCGACCTGGAACAATAACCGTATCGCATCGTTAGCTGTTATAGTAGAGCTTGCAGAAGGTAGTATTGACGGTGTAACCTTTGACAATATCGAAATTTTCCGTGACGACGGTCGCCCAATGTCCTGTATAATTTTCACCGAAGAAATCGGTGATATGGAAACAGTACCGATATATGACTTTACTGCAGATAATATTGTGTTTAAAAATATCACTTATAATGCGGCTATGAAAGGTAAATTCTCAGCCGCAAACGAAACAAATACAGTAAATGTCACTGTTGAAAACTGCAAATTCGGAAAAGCCACATCATCAAAGCACAGTAAATTAATGTTTGAGTCAGACGAATTTGCGAATGTAACATACAAATAAAAATAAACACATATAAAAAGAATCCTTTGGATTATTCCAAAGGATTCTTTTTCAATGATGCTTTGGAGCTTTGTAAACACTCTTTTCTTGACAGTACCTATTGTAATCGCTATAATTGTATCAGAAAAAGAGGTGGGTTTATGGCTAAATACGATATTTTTATATCATTTAAACACACTGACGACGACGGTCGTATTACAAAAGATTGTGAAATGGCAGAATCTTTGTATTTTGCTCTGCAAAAAAAGGGCTATAATCCTTTTTTTAGTAAACGTTCTATTATTGACGTTGGACGTTCAGATTACATAGATCTCATTAACGAAGCTCTTGAAGAAGCAAAAATACTTGTAGCTGTCGCTACTTCCAGAGCAAATTTAACTTCGCCCTGGGTAAAACGTGAAATCAATATGTTTAGTGCGATGATGATGCAAGAAAATGATGGTTCTCGTGTTATTATCAGTTTTCTTTCACCTGATTTTCCGTTAAAGCAACTCCCGGCCAATTTATCCGATCGTCAATTTTTTCTCGATGAAAAAGGTGTTGTATATTTTATTGATACATCTTTCAATATGGCTTCAGGCTTTCGTAACGAAGATGGCAACACCACCTTATTATATGACAATAACCCTATTCCACTTCAAGCAAGTGCAACAACCATCCCTAACAGCATCATCGAAAAACTAGAAATTGGCGATAAGTTAAATGGTAAATATACCATTTTGAAAAAAATAGGCCAGGGTGGTATGGCTAATGTATATATGGCAATAAGCGAACGAGTAAATAAAATCTATGCCATAAAAGAAATACGCAAAGATAGTGCCTTAAATTTTGAAACAGCTGTGAGGGCACTTCAAGTTGAAATCGATATACTTAAACACCTTGAGCATCCGGCTCTCCCAGGTATCTTTGACATAATTGATACCAAAGATGCTTTCATTGTTATAATGGAATATATTAAAGGGACCACTTTGCAAACAGTTCTCGATGAATTCGGTGCTCAACCTGAAGAACATGTGATTGAAATTGCCAAACAATTGGCTGATGTACTATATTATTTACATTCACGTACTATACCAATTATTTACAGAGATGTTAAACCCGCTAACATTTTTCTACAACCGGATTCCAAAATTAAACTTATAGATTTTGGTACTGCTCGTGAATACAAACAAACTGCTCTTCATGATACTACTTATTTAGGTACTGTTGGTTATGCTGCTCCCGAACAGTTTGGTGGTATGGGTCAGACTGACTGCCGAACCGATATATACGGCTTAGGTGTTACTTTATATCACCTTGTTACCGGCAAAAGCCCGGCAGAACCACCTTACGAAATACTTCCTATAAGGCAAATAAACCCTAAACTATCTTCAGGTTTAGAGTATATTATTCAAAAATGTACAAAAAAAGACCCTGAACAACGTTATCAATCTGCAAGTGAATTAATGTATGACTTAGAGCATATTGATGAGCTTGGCAAGAAGCCATCTCGTTTTTCTTTGTTCCGTGGCAAAAAGCTTACAGAATTAAACTTGAATAAGGCTGACCGAATAAAAGCGGCTACCCCTGAAAAGAAACCGGTCGCACCTAGCTCACCTATTACAGGTTTTACACTTCCCGGTACGTCTGTTACTGTAAAAAATAATGTTCCGGTTATACCACCTGTAGCAAAACCCAATTATGCTTCAACTGCCGAATTGACGGAAACTGCCGAATTGATGGAAACAGCAAAACTGACCGAAGCACCGGTGAAATCCACAGAACCAGCTGAAGTCACTGTCGATTTAGATAGCCATAATTATACTGATCCTAGTTTAGAAGACACTTTAGCGAAGCTTGCTGCATTAGACCCTGCATCACAAAAAATTATCACAGATTTGATTGATAAGCTTTCTAAATGATCTAAAAAACAATAAAATCCCAAAAATTCAATCAAATATTCGGTATGACTTAATTAATTTTTTCTATCAATACTTTATTAAAAACCACCGTAAGGTAACGGCCTTACGGTGGTTTAATTTTAAATTATCTGACATTTTCAAAAAATTACTTATTCTATCTCATCAAGGTTTACACCTTTTGTTTCTTT
>JAZOSL010000108.1:0-10117 GCA_045657085.1 Acutalibacteraceae bacterium
AGGAGCCTTCAACAGGCAAAAGGGTAAAGAAAAGAAACCCGTATTACGATGAGGTTGAGCTTGCTTTGTCCGACGTGCTCAAGCGAAAGGTTACTGTTACAAAATCAAGCAAAAAGGGTTCGTTGGAAATTGAATTCTTTGATGACAACGACCTTAAAAAGCTTCTTAAAATATTTGATAATGAATAAGGGTAGGTATGGAAAATGATTGATATTAAATTCTTAAGGGAAAATCCCGAGGCTGTAAAGCAGAACATCAGAAATAAATTTCAGGATAAAAAGGTTGAGCTTGTTGACCAGGTAATCGAGCTTGATGCCGAAAGCCGTAAGGTTAAGGGCGAAGCTGATAATCTCAGAGCATCAAGGAACAAAAATAGTAAAATGATTGGTGCTCTTATGGCACAGGGTAAAAAAGACGAAGCAGACGAAATGAAAAAGAAAGTTGCTGAAGATGCACAACGTCTTGCAGAGCTTGAAAAACAGGAAGAAGAGCTTTCTAAAAAAGTTAATGATATTATGATGATAATTCCTAATATCATCGATCCTTCTGTGCCGATTGGTAAGGATGACAGCGAAAACGTTGAAGTTGAACGTTATGGTGATCCTGTTGTACCTGATTTTGAAATTCCTTATCACCGAGAAATTATGGAGCGTTTTGACGGTATTGACCTTGACAGTGCAGCTCGTGTTGCAGGTAATGGTTTCTATTACCTTTGTGGTGATATTGCTAGACTTCACTCAGCAGTTATTTCTTATGCAAGAGACTTTATGATTGACCGTGGCTTCACTTATTATATTCCACCATTTATGATTAGAAGTAACGTTGTAACAGGTGTTATGAGCTTTGCTGAAATGGATGCTATGATGTATAAAATTGAAGGTGAAGACCTTTACCTTATCGGTACAAGTGAACACTCAATGATAGGTAAGTTTATTGACACAATTGTTCCCGAAGAAAAGCTTCCACAGACTCTTACAAGCTACTCACCTTGCTTCCGTAAAGAAAAAGGAGCTCACGGTATTGAAGAACGTGGTGTTTATCGTATCCATCAGTTTGAAAAACAAGAAATGATTGTTGTTTGTAAACCTGAAGATAGTCCATATTGGTTTGATCAACTTTGGAAAAACACAGTTGACCTTTTCCGTTCACTTGACATTCCTGTTAGAACTCTCGAATGTTGTTCAGGTGACCTTGCTGACCTTAAGGTGAAATCTGTTGACGTTGAAGCATGGAGCCCCCGTCAGCAAAAATACTTTGAAGTTGGTAGCTGTTCAAATCTTTCAGATGCTCAGGCAAGAAGACTTAAAATTCGTGCAGGTGGTAAAGATAAAAAATATTTCCCACATACACTTAATAACACAGTTGTTGCACCACCCAGAATGCTTATTGCTTTCCTTGAAAATAACCTTAACGAAGATGGTAGTGTAAATATCCCTGTAGCACTCAGACCTTATATGGGTGAAAAAGAAAAGCTTATTCCTGTTAAATAATTTTCTAAAAGACAAAATCAGAGGCATATATGAGAAATGATTTTACTCCCCGTGAGGAGAATAACAATAATAACGAAAAAGATATAGTTTTCGGAAGAAACTCTGTAAGTGAAGCTATTAAATCCGGTAGGCCACTTGACAGCATTCTTGTTGCAAGGGGTGAGCATACAGGTTCAATACCGAAAATTCTTAAAGATGCTAAAGTTGCAGATATTCCTGTTAAAGAGGTTGACCGTAAAAAATTAGACTTTATGTGTGGTCACGGCAATCATCAGGGTATTATTGCAGTTGGTGCAGTTAAAGAGTATTCAACTATTGATGATATTTTTAACCTTGCCGAAGAAAAAGGTGAAGCTCCTTTTATAATCGTGTGCGATGAAATTGAAGATCCACATAATTTAGGTGCTATTATACGAACTGCTGAAGCAGCAGGTGCCCATGGTGTAATTGTTCCTAAAAGAAGAAGTGCTCCATTAAGCTTTGCAGTTGCAAAAACATCTGCAGGTGCAGTTGAGTTTATGCACGTTGCAAGAGTTACAAATATACCACAGACACTTGACGATTTGAAAAAAAGAGGTGTTTGGGTATATTGTGCTGATATGGATGGCGATACATTCTACAACGCAAACCTTAAAGGTGCAGTAGCTCTTGTTATAGGTTCTGAGGGTAAAGGTGTAGGACGTCTTGTCAAAGAAAAATGTGACGTTATACTTTCTATGCCGATGAAAGGTAAAATAAACTCCCTTAATGCATCTGTTGCAGCAGGGATTCTTATGTACGAAATATCAAAACAGCGTGATTTATAAAATGCTTTTGTGAGGGTTTGACAATGGCTGACGAACGTAGGCAATCAAGAAAATGGTCTTTAGAGGAGATAGACGAGCTTCTTCAGGATAGTGGCGTTTTGCCAAAAGAAGATGCACCGGCTGCGGAAGAAACAACTTCTGTTAAAAAAGCAGAAGCAGTTAACCCGAGACCAACTCATAATGATGATATAGACCATAAAATACTTTCTCCTGAGATTGAAAGAGGGGAAGGTACAGGTGAGCCACAGGTTTACGGTGCTTTTGTCAGTGAAAAATACAGAGACAGATTTTTTAATCGCCCTATGCAGAATCTTGAAAAAACTGCAGAACATAAACCTGTTTCAGAAGAAGATTTAAAATATGAAAGAAGTGGCTTCGTAAAAAAGAAAAGCGATTTCGCAGGTACTTCTGAGCTTTCACCGATACCGAATCTTGTTCCTGACGATAGGTTGGATAGTGAAGCTGAAGATACAGTTTCTGAAAAAACAATGATTTTTTCAGATTCTCCCCAGACAGAAGAAGATGAAAAACTTCAGAGAGCTAAAACAAGAACAATAGGCTTACGTTCTTTAGCAGTGACAGACGGTAATGCTCACGACAGAGAAATAGAACCTGAGGAAGATGACTCTCAGTTAACTTTCGAAGGCTTTCATACTCCTGAAGAAACAAATAACGTTGATGAAAGAGAAGTCGAAAAAGAGCTTAACAAAAAACGAAAAGAAAAAGCAGAAAGTTTCACTATTACCGGTGAAATGGATAGTAAAGAAGAAACTGCAAAAAAATACGGTACAGATGAGTACCGTACACTTGATGATAAATTTAAGGTTGCTTACTATTTAAGAAAAAACAAAAATGCAGCATTTATATCTTCAATTGTAAGCTATGTATGCTTTGTTCTTCTGGTTGCCATAGCTATTTTAGCCAAAGGATTTCCTGAAGCTGAGAAAATGTTATTGATAATATCTTTAGTGTTACTGGTTGTTTCGGGTGTTGCTAACTATTCTTCTCTTGTTGACGGTATTTTATCATTTAAGGGATTAGCTTTCAGCAAAAACACAGGACCTTTAATTGCTTTTGTTGCTGCGTTCATACAAAATATAGCGTTTTTACTTGCAACAGAAAGTCCTTTTGAGAACGGCTTGAATCTTGTTGCTGCTGCAGCAATTCTACCGTTGGCATTCAATAAAACTGCAGATTATTTCGAATTTAAAAGAATTGGTGATAATTTCGCCTTTATTACAGAAAAAGAGCTTTATTCAATAGGCAAAATTACAAAAAGCGAAACTGCTTTTGAAATAGGCAGAGGACTTCTTCTTGATGAGCCTGTAGTTCTTTCTTCACAAAAAACAGTTTTCCCCAGAAGGTTTATTGAACTTTCAAGAAAATATTATCCGTCGGATGAAATAAACAAAAAGCTTGTACCTATCGGTGCAGCAGCTTCGCTTCTAATAAGTGCAATAACTCTTCTTGTTACTAAGGATATTTTTTCTGCTGTAACTTCGTTTGCGGCAGCAGTTTGTATAAGTATTCCGTATTTTTCTTACCTTGCTGACAGCTTTACTGTTTCCAAAATTTCAGAAAAGCTTTTAAGAAAGGGTGCAATGCTTTCGGGTTGGGAAGCAAATAAGGAATGTATAAATGCTAATGCAATAGCAATTGATGCAGCTGATGTTTTCGACAGTGAAGGTGGTAACGTTTTCGGTATTCACCCTTATTATGACATTCAGATAGATGAAGCAATTCTTTATACTGCATCGTTACTTATAAATTCAGGTGGGCCTTTGGGAAATCTTTTTAAAAGAGTTATCGTTGGTGAAGTTTCGCTTTTACCACCTGTAGAATCACTTACTTACGAAGATAAATTAGGTCTTTCTGCATGGATTTTCAACAGACGAATTCTTGTTGGTAATGCAGATCTTCTTAAAAACCATAACGTTCATATTCCTGATGTAGCACTTGTTGAACGTCACTTGTGTGCAGGAAGATACCCGTTGTATCTTGCTATTGACGGTAAGGCAGCTGCTGTGTTTATTGTATCTTACGATATTAATCGGGATAATACAAAGCTTCTTAAATCAATAGAAAAGAACAGTATTTCTATTCTTGTCAGAAGTGATGATGCAAATATTACTGATGAATTGGTTGCAGGTAAGTTAGCATTACCACAAAGTGGTGTGAAAGTTTTGTCGGCAGTATCAGGTGATATTTATAAAAATTATTGTAACGGTGTTACATCTGTGGCAGACGCTTTGTTGATGCACGATGGCAAAGCAACGTCATTCCTTGAAGCTGTCAGCTCGGCACTTTCTTTAGGTGTTACAAAGCACATTCTTAACATCTTCCAGATTTGTGCTATGGGTATAGGATTAGCTATTGTTGCAGCATTATCTTTTGTTTCAGGCTTTGAGACTTTAGGTAGCTTGCAGCTTGCAATCATACAAGGCTTTTTTGCCGGCTTGGCTGTTTTTTCAATGACAGGTAGCCACATTGCAAAAAATACGAAACAAAAAAAGAAATTCCGTAAGAAATAATTTTATAAATCGTCGGCATCCTGTACGGGCTGACTGTAGCAATTATCAACAGGTACACCTGTATAGGAACCGTCATAATCACTTATAACATTCGTACGTTCTGGGTTACTGAATGTTTCAATAATTTTTTCGGTTATATTATCATTTCCTTTTTTGCTATTCTTTTTATTCATATTAAAACACCTCGATTTTAGTATGATAAAATTTTAAAAGAATATGAAAATTATGTTATGTTTTTTGTGTCGGTTGACACAACGATAAATTAATAAGTCATTTGGAAGGATGATAAAAATGGATAAAGTACGCTTAGGTATTATCGGTGTTGGTAATATGGGTTCAAGCCATATTAAAAACTACCTTAAAGGTATGATGCCCGAAATCGATATCACTGCAGTTGCAGATATTAAACCCGACAGATTAGAGTGGGCAAAAGAGCAACTCCCTGATGTAAAAACATTTGATAGCGCATCTGCTCTTATGGATTCAGGTGAAGTTGATGCAATTCTTATTGCAACACCTCACTATGACCACCCTGTGCTTGCTATTGAAGGTTTAGAAAAAGGTCTTCACGTTATGAGTGAAAAGCCTGCAGGTGTTTATACAAAAAAAGTTCGCGAAATGAATGCAGCAGCAGATAAAAGTGATAAGGTTTTCGGTATTATGTTTAACCAGAGAACTAATTGTCTTTACAGAAAAGCTCACGAGCTTGTTCACAGTGGTAAATACGGTGAAATGAAAAGAGTAACCTGGATTATTACTGATTGGTACAGAACACAGGCTTATTATAACTCAGGTGGATGGAGAGCAACCTGGTCAGGTGAAGGTGGTGGCGTTCTTCTTAATCAGTGCCCCCATCAGCTTGACCTTTGGCAGTGGATTTGTGGTATGCCTGAAAAGATTACTGCAGTTTGTCACGAAGGTAAATGGCATAACATTGAAGTTGAAGACGATGTTATGATTTATGCTGAATATGCAAATGGTGCAACAGGTACATTTATTACTACAACAGGTGATTATCCAGGTACCAACCGTTTAGAGATTACACTTGATAAAGCTAAGCTTGTTTGCGAAAACGGCGTTCTTACTGTTTTTGAGTTAGAACAGAATACATCTGATTTTACTGCAAATGCTGAAGAAGGTTTCGGTAGTATAGAATATAAAACTTTTGAAGCAGAGCTTGATGGCAGAAATGTACAGCACCCTGAAGTTATGAATAAATTTGCAGCTGCAATTTTAAGAGATGAACCTCTTACAGCAGCAGGTCAGGAAGGTATTAACGGCCTTATGATTTCTAATGCAGCATTTCTTTCATCATGGCTTGGTAAAACTGTTTCGCTTCCTATTGATGAAGATTTATTCTATAATATGCTTCAGGAAAAAATTAAAAACTCAACCTTTGTTAAAGAGGTTAAAGAAACAGTAAATGAAAATATGGATTCAACTTATTAAGGTGGAGACTTATGACAAGTAATATCAAAAAAGTATTGTCGGCAGTGCTTTGTATTTGCCTGATATTTAGTTTTAGTGTTATTGCTTTTGCAGAGCCTGAATTTGAAACTGATTCCTTTGACCCTGTCGTAGAAGAAACAGTTGCTCCGATAATACCTGAAAACACAACAGAAGATGTAATTCAGGACGATTTTAATAATACAACCACTACCGATGTACCTGAAACTGAAGTTGTTTTGCCTGAAACTGTTACCCAGTCACAGACAACAAGTGGTGGCTTTAGTGGGATTTTAAACATTATCCCTATATCACCTAAACCAACCACAACGACACCTGCTGAAACGTGGGAACAACCGGCAACACAAAGACCTAACAGTAATCAGGGGGGAAATAACAAGCCTCGTCCACAGGAAGATGAAACAACTACTACCACACAACCTGAAGAAACAACGGAAGAACCGTTGCCTGATGGTTCGTATTACGTTTATCTTGAACGTAATAACGGCGAAAGAAGATTAAAGCTTGTTATGACCGGTACCGGTTATGTTACAGTGCCTGATATTCCTTACAGACAAGGTTTTACTTTTGTTGGTTGGTATAGTGACCCTGATTTTGAAAAACCGTGGGACTTTTTCAAGGACAAAGCATCAGAAACTATGACTTTCTATGCAAAGTGGGAGAAAAATCCCGAAACAGTTATTTATAAAATAACTGTAGATAAAATTAAAAACGGTAAAATTGAGGTTAACCCTTCTGAAGCTTCTGAAGGCGAGGTTGTTTTTATTAATATAACACCTGATGAAGGGAAACGCCTTGTTGCAGGTAGCTTGAAAATAAATGGTAAGTCAACTGACTTTTTTACATTTACAATGCCTGCAGGCGAGGTAAAGGTTTCAGCTCTCTTTGAAAACATACCAAAAGAAGAGTTGAACGGCGATGACAAAAATGCTGCACCATATATTATTATTGCAGTAATTTTAGTTTTGATTATTGTATCTGCTGTTATTATAATAATCAAAAAGAAAAACGATTTTGTTCCGGAATACGATCCCGACAATCCCGATATAGATGATGATGGTGAGGATGTATGGATAGACGAAACAATCGTTGTTGAAGATGCTTTCCAGAATGGTATAAAAGTAAAAAAAGATGAGTTTATCCCTGAGTATGGTATACCCGAGGATGAAAATGAAGAATTATAAAAAATAAAAGGTTGCGAGAGGAAAATGAACTCTCGCAACCTTTTTTTATGAATTTGTATTAATATTAAGTATAGTTTATTGCAACCATAAACAGCATAATTAAAGCAGAAAATGCAAATTCTGCAAAGAATAACTTCCATGACCATTTTATCCATTTAGCATAAGTTACACCAACAAGACCGATAGCAATTACCATAATACCGTTGGTGGGATAAAGCAGATTTGTGAAGCCGTCTGCAATACAGAAGGTTGTAACAACACTTTGTCTTGTAACACCGACAAGGTCGGAAAGTGGTGCTATTAACGGCATTATAAGAAAAGCCTTTGCTGTGCCACTACCGATGAAAAATTCCAGTATTGCTATTACAGCGAACAAAAGGAAAATTGCAGTGTAAGGTGAAACGCCTTGTATAAACGAGTGAACGTTATAAAGAATGGTGTGCATGATTTTGCCTTCTGCAAGAACGTATGAAATAGCAATAACAAATATAATCAAAGGGATTGCAGGGGCAATTGTTTTAGCCCCCTGTAAAAAGCTTTTTGCAAGGTTTTTACCTTTTATACCTGAAAAATATCCGGCTAAAAGTCCACCAAGGGTAAATAAAACTGCCATTGCAGGAAGTGAAAGTCCACCACCTAAACCAAAAACAAAGTCAAGAATAATAAAAATAATATCCACAAGCATACATCCGAGAAAAGCGTGTGTACCCTTTTTTATGTTGTTATTATTTAATATTATTTCAGCATCTTTAAGAGTATATTTTTCACGTAATGCTTTGTCAGATTCATATACCGGTGATTTTTCAGGATCTTTTTCAATCTTTTTTGCATAGGAATATAAGAAAAGGAAGAGTATAAGATATACGACAATAAACACTATACAACGAAGCCAGAGCCCTGAGAAAACCTCTAAATCTGCGAGCTTTTGTACAGTTACAACGTTGAATGGATTAAAGGTAGCAGCAGTAAATCCCCACGCAATAGAAACAAGACTTAAACCAAGACCTACAAGGGAGTCCCACCCTAAAGCAAGAGAGACGGCAACGGCTATGGGCACAAGGGTTAAAGACTCTTCGAGAATACCTGCAGTAGAGCTTAACAGCATACAAACGAAAATGACAACAGCCATAAGAGTATATTTTTTATGGCTGTATCGTTTTATAAGCGTTGCCATTATGTATTTTAGTGCACCACATTTATCAAGAATCAAAAATGCACCACCAATTAAAACTATAACAAGTATTATAGCTAAGCCCGTTCCTGCCTGAGCACTGCCTAAACAAAGAATGGGAGAAAGCGCTATTTTCCATATAGGCATTTTATAATCTTCAAGCACCTGATAAGTTCCGTCAACAATGGCTTCATGACCATTGGTTGTTGTTATTTCATATTCACCACGTGGTAAAATCTGGGTAAGAGCACCAATAAAAACCAACACAGCGAGAAGAACAACCGTAATTGTTGCCATAGTTTTTTTATCAAGCTTCAAACCAAGCGAATCTCCGGATTGAGTTGTATTTGTTTTATTATCCATTTTATAAAAGTCACTTTCTATTACATTTATAATATAGGGATTATACAAAATATTTTTTGGAAATACAAGAGTAAATTTAATTGACAAAAATCTGCGTAATATTTATAATGTTTCTGTATTTTAATGGTGATGCTTTAGGGCTTATCAGAAAATTTGATTATGATAAGCTTTTTTAGATAAAAAATTGTTTTATGAGAGAATATAGGATTTAAGGTGTAATATATGAGAGTCAAAAGAAAAAAACACGGAGCTGAAAGACTTGAGGCTTGTGGTAATATTGTTATAAAAAATTTAAAAGAAGAAGGCAATACTGCAAAAGAGCTTTTTGGTAACGATAACCCTATAAGAATCGAAATAGGCTGTGGTAAAGGCGATTTTATTGTAGGTACTGCAGCAAAAGAGCCTGACGTTAATTTCCTTGCAATTGAAAAGATTTCTGACGTGCTTGTGATGGCAGCAGAAAAGGTTAAGGAAAGTGGTCTCGGTAACATAAGAGTATGTTGCATTGATGCAAAAGAATTAGCAGAAATTTTTCCTGAAGGCAGTATAGATAGGGTGTATCTTAATTTTTCTGATCCGTGGCCCAAGTCAAAGCATTATAAAAGAAGGTTAACCTATAGAAGTTTTCTTGAAATATACAAAAAGATATTAAAAGAAGATGGGGCGATTTTCTTTAAGACTGATAACAGGGGACTTTTTGATTTTTCTCTTGAAGAGTTTGAAGCGTTTGGTCTTAGAATGGAAAAACTAACTTTTGATCTTCATAATTCAGAATATATGGAAGGTAACGTTATGACTGAATACGAAAGAAGATTTTCAGGGATGGGTGTGCCTATAAATAGGGTAGAGTGCTATTTTAAATGAGTGAATAGTAAAAAATAGGGGTCTGTGATGTCGGTTATGGTTGCCATCACAACCCCTTATTTATTATTGGTCAATATTCATAATTTATTGAGAAAAGAAAAAAGCAACCATCCGATTGGATGATTGCTTTTGTTAGTGTCGGCATCGCCCTATTTTCCCAAGCGGCTTCCCACTAAGTATCTTCGGCGCTGTTGAGCTTAACTACCGTGTTCGGGATGGGAACGGGTGGACCCTCAACGCC
>JAZOSL010000109.1:0-12473 GCA_045657085.1 Acutalibacteraceae bacterium
TACTTAACGCAAGAATACCTGTCAACAAATCTTCTTTGTATTTATCCCGATAATTTTACTCTGTTGATTTTTCTTACGGCAGTTGATATACTTAACACAATAAGACTTATAACAAAACTCACCGCGGAGGATAATATGTCCGAATTAAAAGATTTAATTTTAAAAACATTTGAAGATACAGTTCAAAAAATGGTTTTCAGTAACCCGAATGATAAACAGTCAGAGTTCAAGAAAATTACAATCAGCCGTATGCCTAAATTTTATCAGATTACAAAATTCACTGAAAAACAGGTTTTTCACGAAAACGTTGATTTTGACAAAATTGCAGAACGCTGTACAGACCTTTTGAAAAATGATTTCACTCAGATTTATGCACGTTCAGAAAGCAAAGAATACAATATAAAAATCGGCAAAGACGGTAAAACTCTCTTTAAAACCAAAAATCTTTCCGCCGAAAATAAAACTGGTATCCTCAAAAACGAGCACAACAGAAAAAAGCAATATATTTTACCTGAGGGCGAAATAATTGAGCCCCTTATTGATATGGGTATTTTCACAAAAGAGGGTAAGGTCGTTAACTCAATGTATGATAAATACAAGCAAATTAACCGCCTTATTGAAATTATTGATGACTCTGTAAAGCAAACAAATGCTAAAAAGCTTAACGTTATTGATTTCGGTTGCGGTAAATCATATTTGACCTTTATCGTTTACTATTATCTTACTGAAATCAAGGGTATAGATGCTACCATAATCGGTCTTGATCTGAAAAAAGACGTTATAGAGAAATGTAATAAAGCTGCAGAAAAATACGGTTATAAAAACTTAAAATTCTGCCTTGGTGATATAAACGGCTTCAAATGTCCTTTTGACGTAGATATGGTTATGACTCTTCACGCCTGCGACACCGCAACGGATTACGCCCTTTATAATGCTATTAACTGGGGAGCAAAAATGATTTTTTCAGTTCCCTGCTGTCAACACGAATTAAACAGTCAGATTAAGACGGATAATCTTCCGATTTTAACCCGTTATGGTATTATACAAGAAAGATTTTCAGCACTTCTTACCGATTCAATCCGTGGAAACCTTTTAGAATATTGTGGATATAAAACTCAGCTTCTTGAATTTATAGATTTTGAATACACACCAAAAAACATTCTTATAAGGGCAGTTTTGAGAAACACCACCCCTAAATCAACTAAAGAAAAAGCCTTAATTGAAGTGAAATCTGCGATAGATGAATTCAACATCAGACCAACACTTTACAATCTTTTATTTAAAGAATGAATAACTAAAGCCGAGAGATTCCTTTTGAATCTTTCGGCTTTAGTTTTGCTTTTTAATCTTCTGTTTTTTTCTCTCTTAATTCTTTCATTTTCTTATAGTGATACATTTTATTCTCATACATAAGATGGTCTGCTATTGAAAGCTGTTCATCTATATTTTCACTTGTTTGAGTCCACGACGTACCAAAAGAAACGCTGATGCCGTTATCTTTTAATTTCTCAATAGCACTTGCGACATTCTTTTCAAAATCTTCCTTTTTCACATGGCAAGAGATAACAACAAACTCATCGCCACCTATACGGTAAGTATCGCCTATGAAAATGCTATTTATACCATCTGCAGCATCTTTTATAAGCTTATCACCTGCCTGATGGCCTTCGTTATCGTTAACTGTTTTAAGACCGTTAATATCAAAATATGCAATACCAACGTTATCTTCAATATTATAATGCATTTCTTTAACAACTGAATTAAATTTATTTCTGTTATAAACACAAGTCAAAGTATCTTCAAAGCTTAATTTTTGAAGTTTTGTATTGTTTTCTCTTCTGTTAACACTATCAATGATAAAGAATGATGCCGAGGATAAAAGTGATAAATCTTGATAATTTACTTTTGGGTTATCAATACCTAAAAAACCAATTATAACATCATCTTCAACAAGTGGCACAGCAATAATACTGTCAATTCCCTGATTTCCAAGAAATTCATAAGCAAATGTTTTATTATCAATGTTCTTTTCAACGTTTGGAATATAAAACGCACCCATTCTTTTAAACCTTTTCATCCATTCATCTACAACTTCAATAGGTATGTTTTGCAAATTATCCATCTGCTTACTTATACCATCTGTTGCAATTTCATACGAATTAGAAAAAGTCTGATTTTCATAGTTAAACTCAAAAAGATAAGCTCTATCCCCTTCAAAATAATTATTAAGAATTATAAGAAGACTGTGAATAGCCTTTTCTATATCACGTTCGGCAGCAAGTAAAGCAATACAGTTTATTAGTGTATCAGAAACCTGTAATTTCTTTCGTGTTTCCTTTTCTTTAATCCTTGAAGCTCTCAGGTTAATGGCAGTAATAAGTAAAACAAAAAGCGTAATGATTATAAATGACAGCAGTAATGCTTCTGTAATTTTTTTATTATACCAGCTAAATGCCTTGAAAAAATTATACTCAACAAGCATTACCAAGCAAAAAGCCAAAATTATGGCTCCACATGATATAAGCATAAGTTTATTAATTTTTATATAATCAAAAATTCTCTGTTTTTTCATACTACCACCCACTTTGTTAAAATTATAACACACTTCCGTTGAAATGTAAATAACTTGTTTTATAATTTACCGTTTGTACATATTTTATGTGGTTGAAAAACATCTGTTGTAATGATATAATAACCGAAAGAAAACTTTAAAGAAATCAGGTGGTAATATGTCAACAACACTTTGGCATAATGAATTCAAAAATGATTGGATGTGGGCTTTACCTTTAGGTAATGGCAGAGTTGGTGCTATGCTTTACGGTAACCCTGACTGTGAGCAGATAGAAATCAACGAAGAATCTTTATGGTCAGGAAGACAGATTCAAGAAAAATATCATGCTTCACCAGAAGCTCTTGCAGAAATCAGAAAGCTTGTTTTCGAAGAAAGACTTGATGAAGCAGCAGACCTTGCAAGAAAAACATTTTTATCCGATCCACCTGTTGTTCGTACTTATGAAAGCTTCGGCGAAGTTTTTATTGATTTCTTTGATAAATCACCTTTTACAAATTACCGCAAAGAGTTAGAGTTAAGCGAGGCCATCGCCCGTGTTTCTTGGCGCAAAAGCGGAATTGACTTTAAAAGCGAAACCTTTGTAAGCCCTGATTACGATTCTCTTGTTTACAAGGTTACAACAGATAACAAGCTTTTTTCCTGTAAAGTAACTGTAAAAAGAAAACAGAATGCATATACCGGTTCCATTAATGGTAATACAATAGTTATGAACGGAAGAACAACCTTCGCTACAACTGCTCACCACGGTGAAGGCGGTGAGGGTATGTCTTTCGGTGCAAAGCTTCATATTGATACCGACGGCACTGTCAGTTGCGAACATTCGGCTGTAATTGTAACAGATGCTACATATGTAACTGTTTACGGCGCATTTGCAACCAATTATAATATTGAAAAATTTGATGTTGACGAAAGCATTGATTACCGCAAAAAACTCAATGAAGATATAAATAAAATTTTAAATTCGTCTTATGAGGAAATAAAAAAGCAACATATCTCAACCCATAAAAAATGGTTTGACAATGTAAAATTCGAATTAAAAGCACCCGATTATCCAGATATTTCTACCGATGAGCGTATGGATGATCAGTATGATGGTAACCCTGACCACGATTTATACACATTATATTATAATTTCGGCAGATACCTTCTTATTGAAAGCTCGGGTAAAAATGCAAAGCTCCCTGCAAATCTTCAGGGTATATGGTGCCACGATTTCAATCCCCCTTGGGGTAGTGATTTCCACACAAACATAAATTTACAAATGAACTACTGGCCCTCTGAATCAGCAAACCTTTCTGATACCGCAAAGCCGTTCATAAACTTTATGAAAACGGTAAGCGATTTCGGCAAAGCAACTGCGAAAGAGCTTTTCGGGGCAAGAGGTTGGGTTATTAACCACACTTCTGATGCATTTGGCAGAACGGGGGTTCACGATAGTGTTGACTGTGGATTTTTCCCTATGGCAGGTCCTTGGCTTTGCCTTAACCTTTGGGAGCATTACGAATACACAAACGATGAAGACTACTTAAAAGAAATCTACCCAATTTTAAAAGGTTCTTGTGAATTCGTCTGCGATTATCTTACTGAAGATAGTAATGGTCTTTTAGTCACCTCTCCCTCAAACTCACCTGAAAACGAATTTTTCTATATAGATTCTGATGGCAACAAAAAAGAAAGCATGATGACTCACGGTGCTACAATTGATTTTCAGATCATTTACGCACTTTTCACCCGTACAATTTTTGCTTGTGACAAGTTAAATCTTGATAAAGATTTTGTTGCAGAATTGAATAGTGTTCTCAAAAAATTACCGCCTATGAAGGTTAGTGAAAGATACGGCACTATGCAGGAATGGATAAAGGATTACGAGGAAACTGAGCCCGGACACCGTCATATTTCTCAGCTTTTCGGTCTTTTCCCTGCTGACCAGATTAATGAAACCGACCCCGAAATTTATGAAGCCGCAAAGAAAACTATTGCAAGACGAATTGAAAACGGAGGTGGATCAACAGGTTGGTCAAGAGCTAGGACAGTCTGCTTCTACACTCGTCTTAAAGATGGTGAAAATACACTTAAGCATCTCAGATATCTTCTTATAGAATGTACAGCGTATAATCTTTTTGATATTCACCCCCCTTTCCAGATTGACGGTAACTTCGGTGGTATTGCAGGTATTACCGAAATGCTTATTCAAAGCCATTTAGGCTCACCCGATAAAAGAATCGTTGAACTTTTACCCGCTTTACCCAATGAATGGAGCGACGGCTCTATTAAAGGCGTAAAAGCAAGAGGTAATTTCACCTTTGATTTAGAATGGGCTAACGGCAAACTCACAAAAGCAGTTGTTTACTCTGCAAACGACTCAACTTTACAGATAAAGCTCAACAACCGCACAGATACAATTAAGGCAAACAAAAATTTCCTTATTGAAGATAATATTCTCAAAATTAATCTTGGTAAAAACGAGAGTGTTGAGTTCACCGCTTAATTATATTTTTTTAATTTTTTCCTTAATGATATGATAATTGTATCAACTATTTAAGCTTGAAAGGATAACCCATGAAAGATAAAACATCTTTAGTTTTCACAGGTGATATCGGGTTCGACCGTTATATGTACGGTAAATGGGATGATGACAATCTTTTATCGTCTGACGTGCTCCAATTTCTCCACAGTGCAGACCATGTAATTGCAAACGTTGAAGGTCCCGTTGCTGAAGCACCGCAAAACACAACACAAAGTGGGGTGCAACAGCTGCTTCACACTATAGACCCCGCAGCAATCAAAGTTTTTAAAAATATGAAAACAGATATCTGGAATATCTGTAACAACCATATAATGGATGCAGGAGAATACGGTATCAGATGCACCTTAGAATACGCAAAAGAAAATGGCGTTCATACTATTGGTGCCGGTATAAATATTGATGAAGCCCGAAAACCTGTTATTCTTAATGAAGCCGGTGGAATCGGTCTTTTTGGTGTTGGTTACCAACGTGCTTGCCGAAAAGCTGACGAAAACAAGGCTGGTTGCTATAGCTGGAGTGACTTAGACGCTATTCAGAATACTATCAATGAAATAAAATCAAAATGCCGTTGGTGTGTCGTTGTTGCTCATGCAGGTGAAGAATTTACACCTCTCCCCTCACCCTATACAAGAGAAAGATATCATAAATATTTAGAAATGGGTGCCGATATAGTTGTTGCTCATCACCCTCACGTACCTATGAATTACGAAACAGTTGGTGATAAAATAATCTTTTATTCATTAGGTAACTTTATCTTTGATACCGATTATCAACGTTCCCAGTTCAACACCGAATACGGCATACTCGTAAAACTAAATTTTACTGAAAATGAGTTTTCATACGAGCCAATGGGATTGAAAATAATCCGTGGTGACGAACACGTTGTAAAGCACGAATTACCACCTATTTTTCAGGATATACAGGAAGATGATTTCAATTTACTTTCTCCACTTTCTGTAAAAATGCATATCGAAGCAACAAAAAGGCAAATGACTTATCTAAAGCCTGAGGAATTTAAAAACGCAACCGAAGAAAAATGGAAAGAACATTTTTCAGAAGAGATGCGAACAGGAAGAGTACCCGGTGAAACGTTAGACTTTTTCATTCTCTGCCCGTTAGCAGAAAAAGCCGAAAAAGGCGAATGGAAAAAGAGCAGACTCGAAGATGTAAAAAAATACATTTTAGATCAGATGTAAAATAATCCCGATTGCTAAAAGGTAATCGGGACTATTTTTTTATTTTAATGATTATTTGTTTTGTATAAAACAAAAACAGTCCTTGAATTATGTTATATTTAGTGATACAATGTAAGAAATTTTTTTTGGAGGCACAAAAAATGGCAATAATTCAACTTATTATTTCATTCATTCTTGCTTTCAGCCAGATCCTTGCACCTATAAACACAGTTGTTTCTGCAGGTGGCGAAGCATCATTCTTTATAGAATGGTCACAGGACAACCGTTTTACTGAAGACGATTATCAGGTTCTTGTTAAAAATCCCGAAAAAGATTTCGTTATTCTTAACATCACTGATGTTCAGCTCAGCGACGGTGCTGTTTACGGTGAAATGGGTGCTCGTTCAAACGCAATTATAACAAAGCTCGTTGAAGACACTCAACCCGACTTAATCACTCTTACAGGTGACAACGCTTGGGACACCATGGCTTATATTGAACTTGTAAAGCTTATGGATTCTTTCGGTATTCCGTGGGCTCCTGTTATGGGTAACCATGACGGTCAGGGTTGTGTAAGTGAGTTCTGGTGTTGCGAGCTCTTTATGGAAGCTGAAAACTGTCTCTTCCAGTATGGTCCTGAAGATATGGGCTACGGTAACTACATCATCAACATTATGGACAATGGTAGCATTATCCACTCACTCTTTATGATGGATACACACTCTAACAGAGACTACTATCTCAACGAAGGTGTTGTTCTTGAAGACGAATACGACCATCTCTGGCCCAACCAGATAAAATGGTTCAAATGGGCTGCAAACGGTATTGCTGAAATTGAAGGCAAAACTGTTGACAATTCTGTATTTATGCATATCCCCGTTGCCGAGTATAAAGAAGCCTGGGCAGAAGCATGGGATGAAGAAAATCAGTGCTACTATCCCGAATATGCAGATACATCATTCGGTATCAACTTAGAGCCTGTTTGCGGTGACCCTGTAAACAATGGTTGCTTCGACGTTTTCAAGGCAAACGGTACAAAGAATATTATCTGTGGCCACGACCACATTAACAACTCTTCTATTCTTTACGAAGGGGTAAGACTTACTTACGGTCTTAAATTAGGTGAAGGTTGCTATTATGATGAAGATCTTATAGGCGGTACAACTCTTACAATTGACTCAACAGGTAACACTGTTACAGAGCATCACTATTACAACCTTGCTGATTTTTAATCAATAATCAAAAAACAAATCCCCCGATTCTCGAGTAAAGAATCGGGGGAATATTTTTTATTAAAATGTAATTTTAACCGTTTTGATTTCCCAAGGTCTGAACTTCAATTCACCTTGTTCAACTTTCGCAATTTCGTTACCTAATAAATCAACCTCAGCAGAAACTATACCTGTTTTTAATTTAACTGTAGCTTCCGCTTCATCATCAGAGTAATTACAAAAACGCATAAGAATATTATCTTCTTCAGGGTAAACCGCAGTAGCAACTATCGTACCACCTACTGTGTCAAGCTCTGCAAAAGTAATTTCTTCAGAGGCTTCAGGATTACCGCAAGAAACTGATACGGGAGGATATTCATATGAAACTGCCTTTTTATGAAGTTCACCTTCAGTTAAATCAGAGCCAAAAGGTAAAATCGCAAATTCGTCTTCATAAACACCGTCAAGTATAACCGTACCGCACATATATTCATTTGAATATACCAACGGAACAGAAAGCAGATTACCTCTTACAACCGAGCCCATACAACCTTTATTCATAACTGCTAAGCCTTGATTTTCGTCTTTAAGGCTGACCCAGTATATGCCGTTAAGGTAGGTTGAAGATTCAAATGACTCTTCTTTAGAAACGGGCGTATCAATAATAATACGATCTTTTTTATACCAATAATCTTCAGTTTTTCTGATTTGTCCGTCCCATTCAGATATTGAATACGGCAAATCTCTGAACATTTTTCTTTCTTTTTCAAGGCAAAGGTTAAGGTTAAAGCACAATTTACTTTCGTGCATATGACCATCAACCGTAAGAGATTTTTCAAGACCTGCTTTTTCACCGATTTTACCGATTCGCTGATTATGAACTTCAAACTTAGTTTTACAGTCAATACGGGTTGAATTACCTTTGAATTTCATTTCCAAGAAGAAAGGCACGTCACCTATTTTACCGCTATAGTTTGCAACCGCTATGTTACTGTTTATAGTTACGTTCCATTCACCGCAAGAAGAAACATTTTCACCATCAATCCAAGCAGTAAAAGATGAAACCTTCTTATTATCCGCAATATAAATATCGGTTTTTACATCTTTTATATACTCTACACCGTTTTCGTTTAACTTGATCTTATAACAAGGTGTGATAAGTAACCCATTATCTTTATCCCAAGAAAAATCAAAAACATTTTCAGATAATTCTCTTTCTTTAACAACCTTAGCGGTAAACGGTGCCAACTGAATATGCAAAGCTTTTTCACCGTCATCAATCCACTCATCAATACTGAATGAGTTAGTGTTAACAACAAGCTTTGAGCTATCACAGTCAGATTCAGCTTTAAGATAATCTTTAATAACCTTTATTGATTTCGTTGCTACTTCTTTTGACGCCTCTAATGATGCCGGAATAAATCTTCTTGCAAGGTCTAAAAGACCGCAAATTGTTACGTCGTGGTGTTGAGCAACAAGAGCATATTTCCAAGCAGTATCTAAAAGGTCATTTTCTGCCTTACCGCCCATCATAACTGAAAAAGCATTAAGTCTTTCCGCTAAAACAACGTCAGTTTCAGATTTTCTAACACCATTAAAAATTTCGTTACCGCAATAGCCCCAAGGCATTTGAATATGGAAATCGTTATCAGTTGTTTTAAGTTCATCCTTTGCTTCACCATAAAGTTCAGGGATATCCTCCAACAAAACATATTCATAGTTATCTTTTTCTTCAATATGAGCTGTTATAGGCTCTATTTCCTGAGTAAGATCGTCATATCTTGAAGCTAAAAGCGGTGAATATTTCGGGAACATTTCCTCAAACTCTTCAAGAGTAATCTGTGTTGTTTCGGGCAATCTTGAAAGAATCCAGTTGTCAACAGTCGTACAGTTGTAGCCTCTTCCCTGATTATCGTAAGTTGGAACTGCGGGAATTTCTGTAAGGTCCTTTCCTATCCATCTTCCCCAAGCAGAATCAAATGTGCGAGGATAACCGTAACCCATAACGTGAGAACGTAATATAGCCGCTTTATATCCGCAAAGTTTGATAAGCTGAGGTGTCTGATTGTTTAATGCAAATTCGGATATAGCGTAAACCGACGGTGTCATTCCGTAATATTTAAGATTCGTTCTTATAGCGTAAGTAAGCTGACGAGCATTTGATTCTTCGGAAATGGTAAGAGATAAAGGCTGACCATAGGTTGTAGCACCTAAACCTACTCTATCGGGATATTCTTTTAAAAGCTTCCCGATAAGTTCTACAACCTCCTTGTCGCATTTTGAAAACTCGTCAAATGTAAAAGACTCATAGTCAAGACCGATTCTTAATTTAGGATATTTTTTCATCCACTCAAAAAGGGTCATTAATCTCGGCTTGACTTCATCTTTCCAAAGCACGTAGCCACCGTGCTCGTATGTAAGTATATATAACTTCTTGTCATCCATAAAGACACCTGCTTTGCGGTAATTATTTGAATTTTGTATCTGTAACTCTTTCGATTTGAATTGATTCTGTTGTAAGCTTTCTCGGTGTATTTTCATCGAGAACTATAAGTCTGCCGCCTCTTTCAAGACCATATGTGAAATAACCTGCACCTAAAGTCTGATAAAGGTCTATACCGTCAACGTTCATTTTGAAATCATTAACGTGGTCGTGACCGAAGAATGCAGCAAAAATATCACCTGTTTTCTTCCAGCTTTCAAACTGATTTGTATAATCCTTTTCCATATTAGGGGGGCAAGGAACTTCTCTCACTCTACCCTCCAATATTTCGTTACCGAGGTAGTAGTAATTACCGTCTCTTTCAAAGGTATACTCATCATCCTTTGTAACTACTTTAAAGCCGTTAAGCTCTTGCTGAACGGGTATATGCTGAAAAAGGATAGCAGGAAGCGGAATACCACCATTTGCCTTTTTCAACTCTTCTGCTTTTCTTTCGTACCATTCAATCTGATCATCGTGAACGTGGTCATAAGAATTGCCACCCTCGGAATTTGTTTCGTAATCGTTAGAATCAAAAAGCCAGATTGCAAAGGCATCTTTCTCGCCTTTACTGTCTTTGATTGTAACAAGACAGTTACCACAACCGTAAACGTTTTCATCGTTAAGAGTTGAACGGCAGTTAGCGTATTCCATATATTGCATCATCTGGAACTCTGTATGAAAACCAATTTCACCGTCATGATTACCGAAAACAACACAAAGAGGAATGTTTCTTTCTCTTATAGGTGCAGTTATTTTTTGAATTGTGCTTTGAATGTAGTCATAAGTAAATTCTTCCCAATAACCGCTTACATTGTCACCGCCGAAAACAACTAAATCAGGATTTGTTTTTTCAACAAGCTTTTCAATAACATTTATTGTTTCTTTGTCTTTGTTATTTGGAATATCTCTGTTTTCGTCATCGTCCATAATAGGCTCAACGTCGTGAATATCGGTAATATGTAAAATTTTAAATTTACCATCTGCACCGAATTTTAACGGTGCAGGTGCTTCTCTTTTAAATCTGTCAGTTTTCCATTTTTTAGGAAATCCCATTGCCATAACAAATTCCCCCTGTGAATTTAGTGAATAACTAATAGTGAAAAGTGAATAGGTAATTCCCTTTTCTGATTATAATTAAATCTTAGGTTGACACAACCCGAAATTCGCCGATTTATCAAGCATCAAAACGCCCAGTTGCCCTCTTTAAAGATTGGATATGCCACTCCGTCTTTGTATCCTGTAATCTTAAGGTCGGGCGCACCTATCATAAAATCAACGTGAATCATACTGTCGTTAATACCCACAGCCTGACATTCTTCAAGAGATTTTTCTTCAAAGCCATCAATAGTATCGCAGAAACCTCTGCCTAAAGCAACGTGACAGCTTGCATTTTCATCGAACAAAGTATTGTAGAAAAGAATACCTGTATTTGCAATAGGGCTGTTATAAGGGATAAGGGCTAACTCACCTAAATATTTTGCTCCCTCATCCATTGAAAGCATTTTATCTAAAAGGTCCTGACCTTCTTCTGCTTTCCATTCAACTGCCTTACCGTCTTTAAATGTGATATAAAAATTGTTAATAATTTGCCCTTGATATGACAAAGGCTTTGTTGAAACAAGCTTACCTTCTGCAAACCCTTTTTTAGGTGAAATAAAAACTTCTTCTGTAGGTAGATTCGGGTTAAAGAAATTACCCGAAAGAGTAGTTTCGCCACCACCACACCAGTGACTTTCCGGAATAAGTGAAGCTTTGAAATCTGTACCGTTTGAGCTTTTATATTCTAAATAATCAAACTTCTTGTTATTAAGATAAGCTGTTCTTGATTTTAAATCTGCATTATGCTTTTTCCATTCTTCTTCAGGATTATTTTCCTTTGAAACGTAAACAGTTTTAAGAATAGCATCCCAAAGCATATTATAAGCCTTGGTTTTTGTTTCGTTAGGAAAAACCTTCTTTGCCCAGGCGTATGATGGAACTGCAGCAATACACCATTGATCTTTATTTTCAAGAGCATCACTATATTTCTTGGTAACTTTATATCTTGCCATCTGAGATTTTTGCATTTTCTCACGGTCTACGCCTTTTAGACCGTCAGGGTCATCACTTTCAATGTAAATTCTGCAAGGAACTTCTTCAACCATCAATTTAAGTCTTTCTTCTTGCCAAACAGGAACTTCGCTTAAAGTTTCAAGTGAACAATATTTAAAATTAAGTTTATTTATTGCCTGAAAGCCAAAATCTACAGCAACCTTTGAAGCACCTGCTTTGTAGCATTCATTTACAAGAATTGTTACAAATTCATGTTGGTCAGCTTCAGCATAAATTCTTACAGGCTGACCTTTTTTTATATTAGCCCCTACCCTTGCTATAAGACGGGCATATTTTTTTTGCATAGTTTTTGTCATACAATCGCCTCCGGATACTATGTATAATTTTATCACATATTTTTTATTATTACAACATCATATAAGTGATTTCAACCTATTCTAATGTTATTAAT
>JAZOSL010000110.1:0-35249 GCA_045657085.1 Acutalibacteraceae bacterium
CATGTTGGTTTTTTTGATGTAAATGGTTGAATTGTGAGGTGAGGGCGTATGAGATACGCCGAACCGAGCAAAACGCCATATACACAAAAAGACAATACATTTAATAGTATCTGACAAGTGCAACAACCTTACCCAGTATAATTACTTCATCCGTAATAATAGGCTCAAACTCATCATTTTCAGGCTGAAGTCGGAAATGTCCGTTTTCTTTATAAAAACGTTTAACGGTTGCTTCATCTTCAATCATAGCAACAACTATTTCACCGTTTGAAGCATACGGTGTTTTTTCAGCAATAACAATATCGCCGTTTAAAATACCTGCCCAAAGCATACTTTCACCACGAACTTTTAAGGCAAAAAGTGGTTTATCTCTTGAAACTCTACCTGTGTAGGGAATATAACCTTCAATCTGTTCAACTGCCAATATAGGCATACCTGCAGTAACCGTACCTAAAAGCGGAACGTGAGTTACATTTTCAGCCTGACCTAATATTCTGATAGAACGTTTGAGCAAGGGATCTCGCTCAATATATCCGGCTTTTTCAAGTGCATCAAGGTTTGCCTGAACTGATGAAGTAGATTTAAGACCAACGGCAGAACCAATTTCTCTGACTGATGGTGGAACACCATCCTGTGAGCGTTCTACAAGGAATTCGTAAATCCTTTTCTGGGTATCATTAATAGGTTCCATAATATCACCTTTCGAACAAATTTTCGTTTCTCCGATACCATCATAACACATATTTTTGAAAAAAGCAAACATTTGTTTGTATTTTCACAAAAATTTTTTCATACTCTTGTATCGGGGTGGTGTAATGTTTAAAATTTTTACCTTTAAGCACATTTCAATTATATCGGCTGTTATTTGTTTTCTTTTTATTTCGGGAACGTTTATTAATACGCTTTCCCCTGTTGCTGCCGTCAGCACAAATACAGCTGTCAGGGTCCCGATTGTTATGTATCATCAGATAAAAGATACGTCTTCAAATTGGGGTAGTTATATTTTTCCAACACAAGCTTTAAAAGAAGATTTTGAATATTTTAAAGCTAATAATATTACTCCTGTTTCTTTTAATGATTTAAAAAACTTTGTTGAAAAAGGCGAGCCTTTGCCGAAAAAGCCAATAATTATAACCTTTGACGACGGTGAAAAAAGCTTTCTCACCAAGGTTATACCTCTTCTCGAAGAATACTCATACCCTGCCAACATCAACGTAGTAGGCTCTCTTATTGAGCTATACACAAAAAACGGTGAAACAGATGACAGATATGCTTATCTTAACGAAGATGATATAAATACTCTTTCAAAAAATCCTTTTGTAGAAATCGGCTGTCATTCATACAATTTACATTCTTTGAATGGCAGACGCGGAATGGGAAAGCTATACGGTGAAAGTGAAGAAAAATATATCAACCTGATAAAATCAGATTTTGAAAAATTTAATTCAATTATAAATAATTTAACAAATCAGAAGTGTTGCATACTTGCATACCCGTATGGCATAAGAAATGATATTTTATTAAACCTTGCAAAAGAAGAAGGGTTTGTTTTTACCCTTACTTGTCGTGAAGAAGTAAACATTGTTTCTGTTGGTGGGTCCACCTATGAATTAGGCAGATTCAACCGTCCCTACGGAAAAAGCAGCAATGATTTTTTCGGAAGATTTTATGAATAACAGAAGACAAAAACGGTGCAGGTGATTTCACATCATCTGCACCGTCAGTTTTATTTTACTCAACTTAATACATTGCTTCTCTGCGTTTTTTCTTTATAAATTTATACGTAGCATAAACTATAATTAAAACTGCTGTAACAGAAAGCCCTATATAAGCATCCATATTGGAATTACCTTCAATTTTAAGCTCATTCCAAAGCATTGACATATAGTTTTGTGTTTCGTAGTCAAGATTCTTAAACATTTCTGTTTTGGGCATATCCTCTTCATCAGGGTAAAGCACCGGGTCACCCTTTAAATCGTAATCATCTGACTCTAAAACAAGCTCATGGGGACTTGCATAGCAAATATAGTTTGCATTTGCAACTGCAATATCCTCTTCAAGCATAAAGTTGATATAAAGCTCAGCAGCTTCTTTATTCTGTGTATTTTTAGGAATACACATAGCATCTACGAAGAAATTAACTCCCTCTTTCGGATAAACGAAAGCAAGGTCAGGGTTAACGTCGTACATTGTAAGAAAGTCACCTGCATAATAAGGTGCAAGAGCTGCGTCACCACGTTCCATTTTATTGAACACTTCATCCATAACATAAGATGAAACAAGGTGATTCTGCACTTTAAGAGCATCAATAGCTTTATTCCAATCGTCAACACTCTTTGTATTTATACTCTGACCGAGGTAAAGCTGGGCTATACCGAAAGCATCTCGGGGATTGTTGAACATAAGGATATTTCCTGCGTATCTTTCATCCCACAAAGCTCCCCAGCTGTCAGGCTCACCCTCAACCATTGTTGTATTGTAAATAAGCCCTACCATACCGACTGTATAAGGTACTGAATATTTGTTATCGGGGTCATAATATAAATGTTTATATTTTTCTTGAATATATTTGTAATTCGGGATATTTGAAAAGTCAAGCTCTTCAAGCATACCCTCGTCAACAAGCCTTGCTATCATATAGTCGGACGGAATAACTACATCGTAATTTGCACCACCGCTTGAAAGCTTGTTATACATATTTTCGTTGCTTTCGTAGTTCGAATAAATAACTGTTATACCGTATCTTTCTTCGAACTCCTTGTTAACGTCAAGGCTGCCGTCAGAGCCGTCGGAAATATATTCACCCCAGTTATAAACGTTAAGGGTTGTACCTTTAAGATGAGAATAATCTTTTTCTGTTTCGGCAGAAGCACAAGGCACAAATACTGTCAAAAGAAGAAGTGCTGCAAAGGCAACCGATAATATCTTTTTCATTATTTGCCTGCACCACCCTTCGATTTTTTCGAAAGCTTTTTGTCGCCTCTTGAGCTAATAACGTTAGAAACGACAAGAAGTACTAGAAGTGCAAGGAAAATAAGTGTTGAAAGAGCATACATATCGGGTGTAACTCTTCTTTTTGTCATTGCAAAAATTCTTATAGGTAAGGTCTGTGACGTTGTACCACTTACAAAGTAGCTTATAATAAAATCATCAATTGACAACGTAAATGCCATCATAAGACCTGCTACAATACCGGGCATAATTGCAGGTAAAACAACCTTGAAAAATGCCTGGAATGGTGTACAACCCAAGTCCTGAGCAGCTTCGGCAAGGTGTGGATCGGTCTGTTTTAACTTAGGCAGAACGTTGAGTATAACGTACGGTAATTCAAAGGTAACGTGAGCTATTGTAAGAGTAACAAAGCCTAACGTACCTGTTTTGCCGAACATTGCACCGATGAATACAAAAAGAAGCATCATTGAAATACCTGTAACGATTTCGGGATTCATCATAGGTATATTTGTTACCGTCATAACACCCTGACGGAAAATCTTATTTTTGTAGCCATATATTGCCGTTGCAGCAGTTGTACCCATAACGGTTGAAATAATTGAAGAAACAACTGCAATTATAAGCGAATTTTTAAAAGCAGTAAGCGTTGCAGCATCGTTAAAAAGCTCTTTGTACCAATAAAGTGAAAAGCCTTCAAAAACAGATGTGCTCTTACCTTCGTTAAAGCTGAAAATTATAAGCACGGCAATTGGTGCGTATAAGAATAAAAACACAAGAAAAAGGTAGAGCTTTGAGCCGACAGAGGTTTTCTTTGTCATATTACAACACCTCCGTCATCATCTGAAAAGCGATTCATAACAGCAAGGCAAATAAAAATAAGTATCATAAGCACAAAGGAAAGAGATGCACCTAAGTTGAAATTATTTGCCGTCTGGAACTGTGTTTCAATTATGTCACCGATAAGTGTTGTTCCCGTACCACCTAACTTCTGAGAAATATAGAAGGTACTTACTGACGGAACAAATACCATTGTAAAACCGGAAACTATACCGGGAACACTTACGGGAATTGTAACGTGCCTGAATACGTCAAGCTTATTACCACCTAAATCCTGAGCAGCCTCTACAAGTGAACGGTCTGCTTTAAGCATAACTGTGTAAATGGGCAAAATCATATACGGTAAAAAGTTGTAAACCATACCGAGAACAACTGCACCACGTGTGTTTATAAGCTGTAAGGGTTCAAAACCAATGCTTGTAATAAATGTGTTGATAAGTCCGTTTTCTTCAAGAATTGTCATCCAGGAATATGTTCTTAAAAGGAAATTCATCCACATAGGAAGCATAATAAGCATAGTCATTGAACTTTGCTTTTCGGGACCCTTCTGTGCCATTATCATTGCAAGGGGATAGGCAATAACAAGGCTTATTACGGTTGCTAAAAGGCCTAACCAGACCGAAAGCACAATAGTATCAACATATTTACTGATACTGAGCATATTATCAAAAGTAAATGCGCCGCTTTTATCTGTAAAAGCATAATAGGCTACCATACAAAGAGGAACGATTATAAACAAAGCCGCCCATACAATGTAGGGAGCACCTGAAAGACGCATCATTAAAGATGATTTTTTATTCATCTACAGCACTCCTTTCAAAATATGAGATAAAATTATTCGTCTTCTTCCTCATATGTAGCGTCTGATAACTCATCAAATTCTTCACTGAATGAGCTATAGTCGCCGTAAAGACCGGAATACTGTGATTTTTTCATAATGTGAATAGCATCGGGGTCGATATTAAGACCTATAGTTTCACCGACTGCATGGTGGTCGGTAGATTCAATCATCCATTTAAAGCCTTTGATTTCAACGATTATTTCATAATAATCGCCCTTAAAGGTTGTTGATGTAACAACACCTGAAATCATGGCACTGTCAACAGGTACGATATCAACGTCTTCGGGGCGTACAACAACGTCAACTTCTTCGTCAACACCAAAGCCTTTATCAAGACATTTGAATTTGTGACCTGCCATTTCAACCCAGAAGTCTGCTCTCATAACACCTTCAATGATGTTACTTTCACCAATAAAATCTGCAACGAAAGCATTTTTGGGTTCGTTGTAAATATCGGTGGGGGTACCAATCTGCTGAATGACACCTGAATCCATAACAACGATAGTGTCAGACATTGAAAGAGCTTCTTCCTGGTCGTGAGTAACGTAAATGAAGGTAATGCCTAATCTTTTCTGAATGTTTTTAAGCTCTACCTGCATATCTTTTCTTAATTTAAGGTCAAGTGCACCAAGAGGCTCGTCAAGAAGAAGCACCCTTGGCTTAACAACAAGAGCACGAGCAATTGCAACACGCTGCTGCTGACCACCTGAAAGAGATGATATATTTCTACGTTCAAATCCCTTAAGGTTTACAAGGGCAAGCATTTCGGTAACGGCTTCTTTGATTTCCTTTTCGGGAGTCTTTTTAAGACGAAGACCGAAAGCAATATTTTCGTAAACGTTAAGATGTGGGAAAAGAGCATAGCGTTGAAAAATAGTGTTCAACTGTCTCTTATGAGGGGGAACACCATTTATTATTTTTCCGTCAAACACAACGTCACCCGAATCGGGCTCCTGAAAGCCTGCAATAATTCTGAGTGTAGTTGTTTTACCGCAACCGGATGGACCTAAAAAGGTAATAAATTCCTTGTCGCGGATATAAAGATTCATATTCTCAATAATCTTCTGACCGTCAAATGAAACGGAGATGTTTTTTAAATCAATAATGTTCTTGGACAATTATGCAGCCCCTTTCTGCAAATTATTACTAAAAAGAAAACAAAAAACCACCTACCCAAAGAACATTTTAAAATTCTTCAAATTGGTGATTTGCCCGTGGCGTCAACAACACGTGAACCCGTGACAGATAAACTACTGTTAACAGACATTATTTTTTAATTTGCCCTTTAAATATATATACAATTAAAGAAAAAGTCAATATTTTTTTGAAATTGTTGTAAAATATATTTTTACAAGGCTTTTTGTAGAGATTAAACGCAGTAAATTATTGTGTCCCAGGCAGGAATATACGGGTGATGTCTGAGATAAATTCTGTAGTCGGGGTTTATACTTTTTATTAACAACGGCAATTCAAAAACGTCACAGAATCTGTGATATGCTGCAACGTTCAATTTAGGCTTAAATTGCTTTAAAATATTCTTACCCCCTGTAAGAATTTCTTTTTCACAGCCTTCTGAATCTATCTTTATAAAAGTAGGTTCAACGTCTTTACAAAGTGTATCAACGCAAAGAGTTTTTATTTTTTCGTCACCACCGACAGCAGACTGTCTGCCCCCTGCCTGAGAAAAACCGATTTCGCCGTCAAAGCCTGTAACAGCAAGGTTTTCAGCAATAAAATTTTTAAGGTTATCACAATTCAGGCATAGCTTGTTAAAGGTCTTTTTGTCAGGCTCAACGGCAATAATATTTTTATATTTCCCGTTAGTTCTTTTAACAAAGTTTTCTACAGTATCGCCACGGTAGGCACCTATATCAACAAAGCTTTCGTCGTTACCGAAGCTGATAATATTTTCATAAACCTCGTCTTCTTCGGTTGTTATATTTTTTAAACCTTCAAGCTCACCACCGAAAACGAAGTCCATATAACCTTTAAAAACCTTTTTTGACGTTTCATCTTCCATCAAAGAATATGCTTTTTCTATCTTTTCCATATTTCTTTCAATGAATTTACAATCACAGATTTCATCACCGATAACAGGCACGCAGGGTACAAGAACGGTATGTTTTCCGGCAAGAGAATAAATTTTTTCCATAACCTCAGGAATAGATGACCCGAAAGTAACAATCACCGTAAAATCTGTGAATTTCTCTTCAAAATATTCAACAGGCTTAACAGGAAATCCCCTGAAAAATCTTTCTCTTACAAAGCCGCTACTGGCAGTAACCCCATCAATAGAAACACCTATGTTCTCTAAAATATCAAGCACCTTATCGGCACCGTTACCGGTACCGTACATAACTATAGGTTCTTTTGTATTCTTCAGCTTTTCCCATACAGAAGCTGAAGAAAGCTCAAAGCCTGACATAAAATCACCTGCCCTGACGTTGATTTTAACATAAAAATCACCACTCAGCAATAGAGTGGTGATAAAAAGATTTATGCAACTATCTGACCGTTGTAATCTCTGAGTCCTGCGTGAATTTCATATTCAACAGACAGCTGTTCGGCTTTGAATTTATGAAAGTCTTCACGATTTGCAAGATTTGGTTTCTGTGTTCTCTTTTCACTTTTCTTTACGTTTCTCTGTCGTCTCAATCCACCTACGCACCACCAATGATATTCAATTTTTACTGCAAGAATTTTCTGTTTAAGGCTTTTCATAAAATAGCACTCCTTCAAATAAATTTAAGAACGGTTGCCTTCTTTCGTTCTTTAACTACAATTATACATATTACCCTTGTCGAAACTTGTCCCAATATCACGAAAAAATTAAAATTTTATTTAAAAATAAAAAAAATCGGTATTTACGGTATAATTCTCTCGAAATCGGTTAAAAAAGGTTGTTATTTGGTAATTGTATTGAGAAAAAATATGTGTTAAAATGAATTGATTTGAAATAATATTAACTCAACAGAATTTTTAACGAAAGTGGTAAACATATGAACATCCGTAAAAATGTAACAGAGCTTATAGGTAACACTCCGTTATTGCAAATTTCAAATATAATGGCAGAAGAAAATTCAAAAGCAACAATACTTGCAAAGCTTGAATGCTTCAACCCTACTTCAAGTGCAAAAGATCGTGCTGCTTATGAAATGATTGCTGACGCCGTAGAAAAAGGCATTTTAAAGGAAGGCTCTGTAATCATTGAACCTACAAGTGGTAACACCGGTATAGCTCTCGCTTCAATAGGTGCGTCAATGGGTTACAAGGTTATAATTGTTATGCCCGACACAATGAGCAAGGAAAGAGTTTTACTTACTCAGGCTTACGGTGCCAAGGTTGTGCTTACCGACGGCAAAAAAGGTATGCAAGGCTCAATTGATGAGGCATTAAGGCTTAGTAAGGAATATGAAAACTCTTTCATTCCGTCTCAGTTTGATAACGGTGCCAATCCCCTTTCTCATTACAAAACAACAGGTCCTGAAATCTGGAAAGACACAGACGGAAAGGTTGATATTCTGGTTGCAGGTATAGGCACGGGTGGTACTCTTTCAGGCACAGGCAAATTTTTAAAGGAAAAAAGCAGTAACATCAAGGTTGTTGGTGTTGAGCCCTTAAGCTCTCCACTTATTACAAAAGGTGTTTTTGCTTCACACGGTATTCAGGGAATCGGGGCGAATTTTATCCCCGAAAACCTTGATAAATCAATATATGACGAGATAATCGACGTTTCAGACGAGAATGCTTTTTCATATGCCCGTAAAATGGCAGAAAAAGAAGGTATTGCTGTTGGAATTTCATCAGGTGCAGCACTTTTTGCTGCTGTAGAGCTTTCAAAAAGGCCCGAAAACCAAGGCAAAAATATCGTAGTAATTTTAACCGATACAGGTGAGCGATACCTTTCCACAAAACTATTTTCAGAATAACGAGGTGTGAAAATGGATAAATTTTTAGAATCTATGGAGCTTGTTACAGGCACAGTTAAAAATCTTGAGGAAATAAGCAAAAGCTGCTTTTTAAATAACGACGAAACCAAGGGTCTTATCCCACAGAGAAACGAGGTTGTTAAGGTTATAAAAGACTTACAGTCTCTTCTTTTCCCAAACTATTTCAAGCATAGTGAAGGTAGCGAAAACGTGCTTTCTCAAACAGAGCTTTTGCTTAATATTTACAACCGACTTGTTGAACAAATCAAGGGTGCTTATGCCTTTAACGGTACTGATATGAATAAATTACCCGAAGAACTTTGCAACGATTTTATTGCTCAGCTCCCAAAGGTAAAAGAGCTTCTTATCAAAGATATCGAAGCTATTTATGACGGTGACCCTGCTGCAAAATGTCATCAAGAGGTTTTACTTTGTTACCCCGGCTTTTATGCAATTTCTATTTACCGTCTTGCCCACGAGCTTTACATACTCAACGTGCCTCTTATTCCCCGAATTATGACAGAATATGCCCACGAAAAAACAGGTGTAGACCTTCATGCAGGTGCTACTGTTGGTGAATATTTCTTTATAGACCACGGCACGGGTATTGTTGTTGGTGAAACCACCACAATAGGTAATCACGTTAAGATTTATCAGGGTGTTACACTTGGTGCAAAAAGCTTCGAGCTTGACGAAAACGGTAACCCTGTTAAAGCTATCAAACGTCATCCCGATATCGGCAACAACGTTGTTATTTATGCCAATGCAACCATACTTGGTGGAAACACAAAAATCGGTGATAACTGTGTTATTGGTGGTAACACCTGGCTTACAAGCTCGGTTGAACCGGGTACTACCGTTTACTACAACGGTAAATAATAATTTATTTTATAAAAAAACACTTGCAAATTGTTATATAATATGGTATATTTCCATTGTACGAATATAAACTTGAGTGAGAGCAGGCCCCCCTGCTCTCACATTTATTGTAAGAGTTTTATACAAAAAAACTCTCTGCAATTGCTTTCAGGTTTGTAGAATAATATTTTAAAGAGGTGCTGATTTGGCAAAGAACACAGTATCGGTTGTGTGGGATATTGCACAGCCAATTGCAGAAGAGTTAGGTCTTATTCTCTGGGATGTTTCCTTTGAAAAAGAAGGGGCAAACTATTACTTGAGAATATTTATTGACAAGGAAGATGGTGTGGGTATTGACGATTGTGTTAATATGAGTCACGCTCTTGACAAACCTCTTGACGAGGCAGACCCTATCGACCGTCAGTACAATTTACAGGTTTCTTCTCCCGGTATTGAAAGAAAATTAACAAGAGATTTTCATTTCGATTACGCTATGGGCGAAAAGGTTATGGTAAGACTCATAAGACCTTTTGAAGGACAGAGAGAATTCAAAGGTGTTCTTATTGATTACAGCGAAACCGGTGCAGTTACTATTGAGTTCGAAGATGAAACAACAATGACTGCCGAGAAAAAAGAAATTGCTTTCGTTAAATTAGACGATTTCAGCTTCTGATTTCAAAGGTTTCCGTTTGAAAAGGTTTATTATTTATTTAACATACATTGAAAGGAATGGTAAGAAAAATGGCAAGAAAAGCGGCAAGCAAGCCTAACCAGAACAAAGAATTTTTTGAAGCAATACTTATGCTTGAACAAGAAAGAGGTATCCCTGCTGATTACCTTCTTGAAAAGGTTTGTGCAGCAATTATCACTTCCGTAAGAAAAGATTACGGTGGTGAGGACGTAGTTTTTGTTGACTGCAATCCTGAAAAATACGAATTAAGAGTATACCTTAAAAAGCACGTTGTAGATGAAATCGAAAACGAATACACTCAGATTCTTCTTGTTGATGCTCAAAAGTATAACAAAAACGCTCTTGTTGGCGATGTTGTTGAAATCCCACTTGAAACAAAACAGTTTGGCAGAATTGCAGCAACAACAGCAAAGAACGTTATCCGTGGTGATATTCACGATGCTGAAAGAGGTCTTATGCTCAGAGAATTTGAATCAAAACAGAAAGAGCTTGTTACAGGTAAAGTTCAGAGTATTGATCCTCAGTCAGGTAACGTTACTCTTGAAATCGGTAAATCAGTAATCGTTCTTCCTAAATCAAGACAGATTCCTGATGAAACATTTACAGAAAATCAGCTTGTTAAGGTTTACATTGAAGGCGTTAAAGATACACCTAAAGGTCCTAAAGCTATGATTTCAAGAACTCACCCCGGTCTTGTAAAAAGACTTTTCGAAACAGAAGTTCCCGAAATCTATGACGGAATTGTTGAAATCAAATCAGTTGCCCGTGAAGCAGGTTCAAGAACAAAGATAGCTGTTTTATCAAAAGATGAAAACGTTGATCCTATCGGTGCATGTATCGGTCCTAAAGGTACTCGTGTCGGTACTATTGTTGAATCTCTTGGTGGCGAAAAGATTGATATCGTTGTTTACGATGAAGACCCACAGAAGTTTATCGCAGCAGCACTTGCTCCTGCAGACGTTCTTTTAGTTGAAGTTGACGAAGAAAAAGAAAATGCATGTCACGTAACTGTTCCCGATACTCAGCTTTCACTTGCTATCGGTAACAAGGGTCAGAATGCTCGTCTTGCAGCAAGACTTACAGGCTGGAAGATAGATATCAAACCTGAAAGCGGATTCTATATCCCGCAGAATCAGTGAGGTCTTTATGGCTGAGAAAAAAATACCTATGAGGAAATGTCTCGGATGTAACGAAATGAAGCCTAAAAAAGAGCTTATCCGAGCAGTAAAAAGTCCTGACGGTGAAATCAGTCTTGACCTTACGGGTAAAAAATCCGGCAGAGGGGCTTACATTTGTCCCGATAAAGCTTGTTTCCAAAAAGCCCGTAAAGGCAAACGAATTGAAAAAGCTTTAGATACTGCTATTCCCGAAAGCGTTTACGACGATATGGCTGAAAAACTTAAATAATATTAACCGGAGGCATATCTTGAATATACGAGAAACAATGAACTTCTTAGGCATCTGCAGAAAGGCAGGTAAATTAGCCTGTGGCCACGATGCCGTTAAAGAAACAATTACAAAATCAAAATCTCAGCTTATAATTATGGCGTCAGATGCTTCTGAAAGGCTTGAAAGAGAAATGAGGTTTTTATGTACGCAAAACGGCAAAGCAATTCCCGTTATGCGAACAAAATGCTCTATGAAAGATTTTGCCGACGGTATAGGAAAAGGTGCAGCAGTCTTTTCCGTTACAGATACCGGATTTGCTGAAAAATTACAACAAAAATTCGGGGAGGAATTAGATGATAACTAAATATAAGGTCAGCGAAGTTGCAAAAGACTTCGGTTTACAGAATAAAGATATTACAGATATTCTTGCAAAACATTTTGACGAACCTAAGAAGCCCCAGACAGCTCTTGATACAAAAGAACTTGACGTTCTTTTTGATGTTTTGACACAGGAAAATTCAGTTGAAAACTTCAATGCTTATTTCGCTATGAAGAAACAGGAAGAAAAGAAGCCTGAAAAGAAAGAGGCTCCCCAAAAAGCTGAAAACAAGCCTGCAGCTAAAACTGAAAAGAAATCTGAAAAGCCTGCAGAAAAGAAGGCAGACAATAAGCCTGCTGACAAGAAAGCAGATAAAAAGGCTGACAACAAGCCTGCAGAAAAGAAAGCAGAAAGCAAACCTCAGGAAAAGAAGCCTGAAGGTCAGTCTAATGCTAATCCCTTTAAAAAGAATGAAAAGAAAAAAGACGGCCCCATGCAGTCAAGAACAAAGGGTGAAAAACGTACTATCGACACAAGAGTTGATGACGTTCAGCTTGATAAATATAACGAAAGATACGAAAATATTGCACCCGTTCATTCTATTAATGACAACGTACAGACTAAACAGAAATTAAAACAGAAGAGTCAGCAGTACAGAAAACAACAGGGTATGCGTTCACACCGTAAAGAAAGTGAAGCAGAAAGATTAAAGAGACTTGAAGCTGAAAGAGCTAAAAAGACTCTTGTAATCACCGTTCCTGAAGAAATTACTGTTTCAGACCTTGCAGCTATGCTTAAAAGAACTGCTGCCGAGGTTGTTAAAAAACTCTTCTCACTTGGTATGATGGCAACTGTTAACCAGGTTATCGACTTCGATACAGCAGAAATTGTTGCTACCGAATTAGGTGCAAAGGTTAAAAAAGAAGTTGTTGTTACTATTGAAGACAGAATTATTGACGACCACGAAGACGATGCACAGGATCTTCTTCCCAGAAGCCCTGTTGTTTGTGTTATGGGTCACGTTGACCACGGTAAAACATCTCTTCTTGATGCTATCAAAAACACATCAGTAACTGAAACTGAAGCCGGTGGTATTACTCAGCACCTTGGTGCTTACAGAGTAAACCTTAACGGTCAGGATATTACTTTCCTTGACACACCCGGTCACGCAGCCTTTACTGCTATGCGTGCAAGAGGTGCTATGGCAACTGATATTGCAATCCTTGTTGTTGCTGCTGACGACGGTATTATGCCTCAGACAGTTGAAGCTATCAACCACGCAAAAGCAGCAGGTGTTTCTGTTGTTGTTGCTATTAACAAAATGGATAAACCTGATGCTTCACCCGACAGAATTATGCAACAGTTAACAGAATATGAGCTTATCCCTGAAGAATGGGGTGGCGACGTTATCTGTGTACCTGTTTCAGCAAAAACAAAAATGAATATCGATACTCTTCTTGAATCTGTTCTTCTTGTTGCTGAAATGAAAGAGCTTAAAGCTAACCCCAACCGTGCAGGTAAGGGTATTGTTATTGAAGCTCGTCTTGATAAAGGTAGAGGTCCGGTTGCAACACTTCTTGTTCAGAACGGTACTGTTCGTTCAGGTGACATTATTGTTGCAGGTACTGCTGTTGGTAAAGTTCGTGTTATGACAGACGATAAAGGAAGACGTGTAACTGAAGCAGGTCCTTCTGTTCCTGTTGAAATTACAGGTCTTGCAGAAGTTCCTATCGGTGGCGACCAGTTTGACTGCGTTTCTGATGAAAAGCTTGCACGTGAGCTCGTTGAACAGAGAAAATCAAGACAAAAAGAAGAAGAATTCCGTTCAATGCAGAAGGTTACTCTTGATAATCTTTTCGACTCTATTAATCAGGGTGCTCTTAAAGACCTTAACATTATTGTTAAAGCAGACGTTCAGGGTTCAGTTGAAGCTGTTCGTCAGAGCCTTGAAAAGCTTACAAATGAGGAAGTACGAGTTAAGGTAATTCACGGTGGTGTTGGTGCAATTAACGAATCCGACGTTATGCTTGCTAATGCATCTAATGCACTTATCGTTGGCTTTAACGTTCGTCCCGACCCTGTTGCAGAAGCAAACGCTGAACGTGATAAGGTTGAAATGAGAATGTACCGAATCATTTACGACTGTATTGAAGAGGTTGAAGCAGCTATCAAGGGTATGCTTGCACCCAAATTCAGAGACGTTGAAATGGGTAAAGCTGAAGTCAGAAGTGTCTTCAAGCTTTCATCTGCCGGTACTATTGCAGGTTGTTATATTATCGACGGTAAAATCACAAGAAACTGCAAAATCCGTGTTGTTCGTGACGGTATTGTTGTATTTGAAGATGAAATTGCTTCACTTAAACGTTTCAAAGATGACGTAAAAGAAGTTGCAACAGGTTACGAATGTGGTGTAGGTCTTGAAAAGTTCAACGATATCAAAGATGGCGATATCCTTGAAGGTTATATTACCGAAGAATATAAAGACTAATAATAAAAAAGTTAAATCTTCAGGCACATAGAGATATTTTTCCGACTGTGCCTGAGGATACGCATTAATTTTTAACATTTAGGAGTTAAAATGGGAACTTATAAACAAAACCGTACTGCTGAAGATATTAAACGTGAAATTGCGGCTATTGTAAGAGAGCTTAAAGACCCCAGAATTTCTGATCATCTTATAAGCGTTGCAAGAGCCGAGGTTGCGGGAGATAATTCTTACGTTAAAGTTTACGTCAGTGCCGTTGAAGGTATTGAAGTAGCAAAAGCTGCTGCAAAAGCCCTTACCGGTGCAACCGGTCTTGTAAGACGTGAGGTTGGTAAACGTCTTGGTTTAAGAAAAACTCCCGAAATCAGATTTGTTGCAGACAATTCTATTGAATACGGTATGAACATCGTTAAAAAATTGGAAGAGATTTCATCAAAATCCAATGATGACTGATTCTGCTGATACTAAAACTGAAAGTATTGTAAAATAAACTTTTGCAATAGTTTTCGAATTTTGCAATTGGCAAATTGCATTTTTAAAGGTGTTATATGGTTATTGATAAGAAAAAATGTATACAGCTTATAAATGAACACAATGAATTTGTTGTGCTTTCCCATGAGCATCCTGACGGTGATACCTTAGGGTGTGCCTTTGCACTTTGTGAGGCTTTGCGTCTTATGGGTAAAAAGCGCGTTTTCAGATGTGCTGATGAAGTTACTAAAGATTTTTATTATCTTACTGATGGATTTACAAACGACGAAGTTCTTTCTCCGTTTGTAATTGCTGTTGACGTTGCAGACGAAAAGCTTTTAGGTGGTCTGATTTGCGAATTTGGCGGAAACATTGATTTATGTATTGATCATCACGTTTCAAACACATACTATGCAAAGCATAATTATGTTGAAGACAGAGCTGCTGCATGCGAACTTATGTTTGAGCTGCTCAAAGACCTTGATGTTGATGTAAATTCTTATATAAGAGAATGCATTTATACCGGCATTTCAACTGATACAGGCTGTTTCAGATATCAGAACACTTCTGCAACCACCTTCCGTATTGCTTCCGAGCTTATGGAAAAAGGTGTAGATGCTAAAAAAATAAACAAGCTTATGTTTGAAACAAAAACAAAAAGCTTTTTAGAATTAGAGCTTCTTGCACGAAAGACTTTAGAATATCATTTTGACGGTAAATGTGCTGTTATTACAATAACTCAGCAAATGTACGAGCAAAGTGGCTCAACCGAACACGAATGCTATCCTATAACAGCTTTACCACGACAAATTGAAGGCGTTCTTGTAGGTGCCGTTCTTAAAGAGAAAAAAGACGGTAGCTTTGGTGTGTCTGTTCGTACCGAAGGTGAGATAGATGCATCAGCTATCTGCTCACAGCTCGGTGGTGGTGGCCACAAAGGTGCTGCAGGTGCTTCTTTTAATATTCCTTACGAAGAAGGCAAAAAGCAGTTGTTGGACGTTATAAAGACTGCTTTGGATGAGTTGAAAATATGACCGGAATAATTGCATTAAAAAAAGGTGAAAACATTACCTCCTTTTTTGCCGTTAACAAAGTAAGAAGAATAATAGGTGAAAAAAAGTGTGGTCATACAGGTACTCTTGACCCTAATGCAACAGGTGTTTTGCCTATTGCTGTAGGTGGGGCAACACGTTTTATTGAGCTTTTGCCAACCCATAAAAAGGCATATACAGCAACATTTAAAACGGGTTTTTGTACCGATACGCTTGATATATGGGGTACAGTTACAAAAACTTTTGATAAAGAAGTTTCTTTTCAGGAAGTTTGTGAAGCTACAAACACCTTTAAAGGTGAAATTATGCAGCTGCCCCCTATGTATTCAGCACTAAAAAAAGATGGCGTTCGTCTTTATGAGCTTGCAAGACAAGGCATTGAAGTTGAACGCGAGGAAAGAAAGTGCGAAATATACGAATTGACAGTAAGCGAAGCTGAAAACGGCGAATATTCGCTTTACTGTGAATGCTCTGCAGGTACCTATATCAGAACTTTAATAGACGATATAGGCGAAAAACTCGGCTGTGGTGCCGTTATGACATCACTTTGCAGAAATTATGCTTGCGGAATAGATCTTTCAGAATGCTTCACACTTGAAGAATTACAAGAGCTTAAAGAAAATGATGAGCTTCACAAAGCTTTGATTCCCTTAGACAAGCTTTTATCAGCTTACCCGGAAATTATCGTTACAGAAAATCAGGCTAAACGATTTTCAAATGGTGGCAGTCTGATGAGAGAACGTCTCAGAGGGTTACAAGAAAACGGCTTATACCGTGTCTATTATAACAATCAGTTTTTAGGCTTAGGTGAGCTTGATGATGATAATTTAAACATTAAAAGGGTTTTTAACAATGTCTGAAAAACAGAACGTACTTATTGCTTTAGGCACCTTTGACGGTCTTCATTCGGGTCACAAAGAAGTGCTTTTCAGTGATAAAAACAATTATGACAAAAAAATAGTGCTTCTGTTTACAGAGCATCCTCAAAAGCTTCTTACGGGCACAAACCCTGGGGAGCTTATAACCCGTGAAAAAAGAGAAAAAATTCTCACCACGTGGGGATTTGAATTTGAATATATAGATTTTCGTGAAATTTCCCAACAAACTCCCGAAGAATTTGTTGATGAAGTTTTAATCAAAAAACACGGTGCTACTGCACTTTGCTGTGGATTTAATTACCGTTTCGGTAAAAATGCATCAGGCAACGTAGACGTTTTAAAACGTCTTTGTGGTGAAAGAGAAATCAGACTTACCGTTTGTCACGAAATAGATTATAACGGTGCTCCCGTAAGCTCAACAAGAATACGTGACGCAATAAAAAACGGTGATATTGTTACTGCAAACAAAATGTTAGGCAGAAATTTCTCTTATGATTTTGTTGTTGTTCACGGTGATGCAAGAGGTAGAATTTTAGGTTCACCTACAATAAACCAATTTTTTACCGAAGGCTTTACCGTTGCTGAATACGGTGTTTATGCCTCAATTACTGAAATTAACCAAAAACAATACGTTTCGGTAACCAATATAGGCGTAAGACCTACCGTTGAAGGTAAAAGTGAACCACGAAGTGAAACTAATATAATAGGCTTTAACGGTGATTTATACGGTCAGAAGATTGAAGTTTTCTTACTCGAAAAAATACGTGGTGAAATGAAATTCAACTCTTTTGACGAATTAAGCAACCAGATTGCTATTGACCGTGAAAAAGCTTTGAAAATTGCTGAAAAGGAGTTACAAAAATGATTTTTAAAAACAAAATAAAAGTTGCTCCGTCAATTCTTTCTGCTGATTATGCAGACCTTAAAAATGAAATTGAAAAGGTAAAAACAGCCGGGGCTGATATGCTTCACGTTGACGTTATGGACGGTCATTTTGTTTCTAACATCTCAATCGGACCCCCTGTTGTAAAATCATTAAGAAAAGCAACGGATATGTTTCTTGATTGCCACCTTATGATTAGCGATCCTTATGATTATATAGATGCTTTTGCTTCTTCCGGTGCTGATTTAATATCTTTCCACGTTGAAAGCAACAGCGATATTGAAAAAACAATCGAAAAAATAATAAGTGCAGGTGTAAAACCCGCACTTGTAATAAAACCAAAAACACCTGCCGAAGTTGTTTTTCCGTATTTAGAAAAAATCAGTATGGTTCTTATTATGACTGTTGAACCCGGTTTTGGTGGTCAATCCTTTATGAGTGATATGTTACCAAAAATATCTGCAATCCGTGAAAAAGCGAATCAGGTTAACCCTGACTTGTTGATTCAGGTTGACGGTGGAATTGTCCCTGAAACTGCAAAGCTTTGTGTTGATGCAGGTGCTGACGTGCTTGTTTCAGGTAGCTTTATTTTCGGAGCTTCCGATATTCAAAAGGCTATCGATTCTTTGCGATAAACCATATTCACAAATATTCGCTATCTCATCACGTGAGCAGGTTAAACATTCGCCGAACTCACACAAAACAAAAATTATACTGTCTGAAAATGTCAGTTCAGGATATATAACAAAATGAAATTTGTTTTTGTATTTATAGCTTTCAACTGACTTCACCTTTTCACTTAAAGCCCGTAACGCTTTAAATGAATCAAGAAAAGCACTTTCGTCAAAAGCAGTAAACAAAACAGGCTCTGCCTCTTTCTTCATAATCAACCGTATTTTTGTTTTCAGGTCACTAAATGGTAAAAACGTAAAATGTAAAACACAGCCGCCTTCGTTTAAGGGTGCAACTTCAATAAGTAACCGGCTGTTTGTGTCAATGCTTTTACCTAGCGTCTGACCTGCTTTATCAAGAATTGTCCATATTACCCTACGGGTTTCTATATTTGAATAATCTAATTCATCATATGTAATGTCAAGCTCGTTCATATCTTCAGGTGAAAGGGCAACAGTTATTTTCCCATTGTTGTTTGAGTCTATTTTCAAAAAAACACCTCGTTTCTGAGTGATTATTTAAACCGATTTAAAATCGGCTTTGCTTCTATAATCATAATACTCAGACAGCTTGTAAACAATGATAAAATAATGGAAAGGAAATCGTTATGAAATTTGCATTAAGCAGCTACAGTCTTTCGTCTCTTGTTTCAAAAGGCGAGGCAACTGAAAAAGAGCTTATTAAAATCGCAAAGGATTTGGGCTTTGACGGTATAGAATTTGCCGAAATAAATCCACCTGAAAACATAGATAAAAAAGATTATGCAAAAGAATTAAAAGAAGAATGTGAAAAGCAAGGCATTATCCCCATTCAATATTCTATTGGTGCAGATTTTATTTACGGTAGTGACGGCAACCTTGAAAAAGAAATTGACCGTTTAAAAAATGAAGTTGATATAGCCGTGATTTTAGGCGTTAAAGGTATGCGACACGATGCTACAGGTGGCTATAACAACCAAGATAAAAAATATAAAGGCTTTGAGCAGGCTTTACCAAGAATTGTTGAAGGCTACAAAGCCGTAACCGAATACGCACAACAAAAAGGTATTTTCACAGCAATTGAAAACCACGGTTATTTTTGTCAGGACAGTGACAGAGTCGAAAGAATTATAACAGGTGTTTCACATAAAAACTTCGGTGCCCAGGTTGATATAGGTAACTTCCTTTGCGTTGACGAAAACCCTGTTACTGCCGTAAGCCGTATTGCTTGCTTTGCAAAATACGTTCACGTTAAAGATTTCCATATTAAAAACGGTAACGAATTCCCCCCACAGGATGCGTTTTTTAAAACAAGGGGTGGCAACTATTTAAGAGGTGCAGTTTTAGGTCACGGCAATGTACCTGTTTTGCAGACACTTTCAATACTTAAAGACGCAGGCTACAACGGTTGGATCACACTTGAGTTTGAAGGTCAGGAAGAAGCTAAACAGGCTTGTAAATGGGGTCTTAACACTCTCAAAAAAATCTGTGAATATCTTCAATGGTAAAAATGAAAAATTTAAACGAACTTAAAGTTATATTGGCTTCTGCTTCACCAAGACGAAAGGAGCTTTTATCGTTAATATTTAATAGTTACGATATCTGCCCTGCCGATTGTGACGAAACCCTGCCGAACGGAATCAAAGCAAAGGAAGCCGTAGAATATTTATCTTTAATAAAAAACAAAGCAGCTTTTTCATTTTCAGGTAAAAACAAGCTTATTATTTCTGCTGATACAGTTGTTGCTGTTGATGATGAAATTTTAGGGAAGCCTGAAAACAAAGAAGATGCACGAAGAATGATAAACCTTTTAAGTGGTAAAACTCATCAGGTTTATACAGGTGTTACCCTTTCTTTTAACGGTACATTTAAAACTTTCAGCGAAAAAACAGATGTTGTTTTTTATGACCTTACAAAAGAAGAAATAGAAAACTATATTTCTACCGACGAGCCCTACGATAAAGCAGGTGCTTACGGTATTCAGGGCAAAGCAGGTCTTCTTGTAAAGGCTATAAACGGTGATTACTATAACGTAGTTGGTCTTCCTGTTGCCCGATTAAAAAGAGAACTTTTATCTTTTATTGAAACTGAAAACATTTTATAATACACAGCTTTAACATACTATTGTGAAAGGGGTGCTCTTTTGGCTACAAAAAATAAAGAGGTTTACGTTGAACCTCAAATAACCGAAGAGGACATTGCAAAGCAAAGACAACAGCAAGAAAAAGAATATTTAGGCCCACGTGAAATGGCTGCTTATATTATTTCAGGTATTGGTGATAAAAACTGGGAAACCTTTAACGGTAATAACGAGTTTTTCTATACTACAACATTCCAGCACGTAAGCCCTATTACTTTAAGTGTGGCTCAGTCATTCTGTAGTATCCTTGATACTTTTGATAATGCAATATCAGGTCCTATTCTTGACAGAACACGTACCCGTTGGGGCAGAGTTCGTCCTTACCTTGTGTTAACACTCCCCTTCTGGCTTTTTTCTGCTATAACACCATATATGTTACCTGACGGACTTTCACAGGCAACACTTCTTGCAATATTTTTAGTTATTCGTTATATAGGTTCTATTTCAAACTCCTTTTACACACCTGCTTATCAGGCTGTTCTTTATAACCTTACACCAAACATTAATGAAAGAAATAAGCTTATTGCAGCAGATACATACGTAGACTTGTTCGGTGTATGGCTACCGTCACTATTCCCGTTCTTTGTTGACTATTTACCGAGAACAATACCAACAAGAAACATTTATCTTGTAGGTGCTATTATATTTATTGCCCTTGTTGTTGTTTTCCGTGTATTCGGTTTCTTTAGTTTAAGAGAGCGTGTGCCACTTGCATCACGTGAAGAAATGAACAGCACAAGCGTATTTAAATCAATTAAACAGGTTGCTTCTTGTGGTCCTATGTGGGCACTTCTTGCAAAGAACTTTTTCGGCATGGGTAAAGGTACAGGTCAAAGTGTTGCTAACTATTTCTGGCTTAACTGTACCGGTAAGCTTTCAAACGCAGCAATTTCAGGCTTGTTTACAGGTCTTCCCAGTTACTTCGTTTTACCCTTTGCAACAAAAATGACTAAAAAGATAGGTCTTAAAAAGCTTTCTGTTTTAGCTTACGGTTACTGTGGTGTAGTTTATCTTATAATGTATTTTATTGGCTACAGACCTACCGATAACAATATTATAAACCTTATCATTATAGTGCTTGGACTTACTTTAGCAGGTGCTATGAATAGTGTTCAACGTTATTGTGGTACTGCCCTTCAGGGTGATTTATATGATTATGTTGAATGGAAAACAGGTATTCGTAACGAAGGTATGATGAGTGCTGCTATGGGCTACATCACACTTATTACCAATAACATTTCAACCATTCTTAGTGGTATTATAATTGCAGCTATTAAATATGAGCCACTTGTAAACTCATATGGTGTAGTTATTCCACAAACCGACCCTGATATGCTTCAGGCTATATGGACAGTATTTACTCTTGCCCCTGCTATAGGAAGAATTGGTAAAGCTGTTTCGCTTTCATTCTTTAACGTTGATGGGAAGGTAAAAGATCAAATGATGGAAGACCTTGCTGTTTCAAGAGCTGCTAAGCTTAAAAGCCGTACAGGTAGCACAAACGAAGAAATAGACGTAGTTTCAGAATAATTTTCGGAGATGTAAAAAATGAGAATCGTAATTAAAGTAGGAACATCTACCCTTGCTCATAGTACAGGTTGTGTAAACATCCGTCACATTGAGGAGCTTTGCAAGGTGCTTTCCGATTTAAAAAATGCAGGACATGAAATAATTCTTGTGTCATCGGGTGCTATAGGTATGGGTATAGGCAAGCTTTCCCTTAAAGAAAAGCCGTCTGATATGCCCACAAAGCAGGCTGCTGCTGCAGTTGGTCAATGTGAGCTTATGTACGCTTACGATAAACTTTTTTCTGAATATAACCATACTGTTGCACAAATTCTTCTTACAGGTCTTGACCTTGAAGACCCTACAAGATATCACAACATTAAAAACACAATGAACAGGTTACTTGAGCTTAACGTTTTACCTATCATCAACGAAAACGACACTGTAAACACAGACGAAATTTCTGTTGGTGATAACGACACTCTTGGTGCTATCGTTGCTGTAAGTATGCACGCTGATTTACTTATTCTTCTTTCAGATATTGACGGTCTTTATACTGCCGATCCCCATAAAGATAAAAATGCAATTCTACTTTCAGAAATAACAGAGATTACACCTGAAATTGAAGCATTAGGTGGCAAAAGTGGTTCAAGCTTAGGCACAGGTGGAATGGCTACAAAGCTTTCAGCAGCAAAAAAATGTGTTGCTAGAGGAACCGATATGGTTATTGCAAACGGTTCATCACCATCAGTTCTTTACGACATTATTGACGGTAAAAAAGTAGGAACAAGATTTATTTCAAAGAAGGTTTGAAAATGAAATCAACTTTTGATATTTTAAAGGATGCTAAGGCAGTTAAATCTGTACTTTGCACTCTTGATACACAAACAAAAAATAATGCCCTTTTAAAGATGGCAGATGCATTGGAAGAGAATTGTGATTTTATTCTTTCAGAAAATGCAAAGGATATGGCAAATGCAAAAGGCACCGTATCTGACGTTATGCTTGACAGACTCGCACTTTCAAAGGAACGTATAAAAGGTATGGCAGACGGTATACGTGAAGTGGCTCAGCTCCCCGACCCTGTTGGTGAAGTGCTTGCAAGAGTTGAAAGGCCAAGTGGTATCGTAGTTGAAAAAACTGCTGTGCCTATGGGCGTTGTGGCTATTATTTATGAAAGCCGTCCCAACGTTACGTCCGATGCTGCTGCTTTAGCTCTTAAAAGTGGTAACGTTTGCGTTTTAAGGGGAGGTAAAGAAGCTTTTCTTTCGGCAGATGCTATTGTGACTTCCATGAGAAAAGGTCTTGCTTCTATAGGTCTTCCCGAAACACTTATAAACCTTGTTCAGGATACAACAAGACAAAGTGCAAACGAGCTTATGAATGCAGTAGGCTACGTTGACCTTCTTATACCCCGTGGTGGTGCAGGTCTTATAAAGGCTTGTACTGAAAATGCAAAAGTACCTTGTATTCAGACGGGTACAGGTATTTGCCACGTTTATATTGATGAAAGTGCTGATATTGAAAAGGCGCTTAATATAGTTGAAAACGCAAAGACAAGCAGACCCTCTGTATGTAATGCAGCAGAAGTTCTTGTGGTAAACAGTAAAATAGCAAATGAATTTTTGCCATTACTTAAAACAAGACTTGTAGATAAAAGAGAAAAAGACGGTAAAACACCTGTTGAGCTTCGTCTTGATGAAAAAGCCGTAAAGATTATTGACGGCAAAAAAGCAAGCGAAACAGATTTTGACACAGAATTTCTTGATTATATTCTGGCTGTTAAAATTGTTGATAACGTGGACCAAGCTGTTTCACATATTTCGTTACACTCAACCGGGCATAGTGAAGCAATTGTTACCGAAAACTGTGATAATGCAAAGATATTCACAATGGGCATTGACAGTGCTGCAGTTTACGTAAATGCATCAACTCGTTTTACTGACGGTGGCGAGTTTGGCCTGGGTTGCGAAATGGGTATTTCAACACAAAAGCTTCATGCCCGTGGTCCTATGGGTCTTAAGGAGCTTACAACTTATAAATTTATTATCAAAGGTGACGGTCAGGTTCGCTGAAAGGGTGATTTTATGAAAACTATCGGCTTTATAGGTTGCGGAAATATGGGTGGTGCTCTTGCAAGGGCTGCTTTAAAATCCGTTTGTGCCGAAAATATTTTTGTTTATGATATAGACACAAAAAAAGCCATAGCTTTTGCAGATGAAACAGACGTAAACGTTTCAGATGCTGAATATATTGTGCTTAACTGCGATTACATTTTTTTAGGCGTAAAGCCACAGATGCTAAAAAGCCTTTTTGAAAAAATTTCACCTGTATTAGAAGAAAGAACAACCGATTTTACCTTAGTTTCAATGGCGGCAGGTGTTTCACTTTCTTCTTTACAGCAAATGGCTCAGGTTGACTGTCCTATTATAAGAATTATGCCTAATATGCCTGCAAGTGTCGGTCAGGGAATGATTCTTTACACAGTAAATGATTTCGTTTCAAAAGAAGACGTTGACGGTTTTATTGATACAATGAAATATGCAGGTCTTCTTGATAAAATTGAAGAAGACAAAATTGATGCAGCAAGCTGTGTTTCAGGCTGTGGTCCTGCTTTTGTTTTTATGTTTTGCGAAGCTCTTGCTGACGGTGCAGTTGAATGTGGACTTTCAAGAGATAAGGCTCTGCTTTATGCAGCACAAACTCTTACAGGTGCAGCTCAGATGTTAATCGAAACAGGTGAACATCCGGGAAAGCTTAAAGATGCTGTATGCAGCCCTGCAGGCAGTACCATTGAAGGTGTTAAAGCTCTTGAAAACGGTGCATTCAGAGCAACTACAATGGAAGCTGTAAGAAAAGCATATAACCGTACCATTGAACTGGGAAAACAAAAGTAATTTTTAAAACAAAAAAGAGATGAAGATGTTATCTTCATCTCTTTTTTATTATTTACATAGTATATTTTTATTGAACAGAAATATCGCTTTCGTTAGGCATTACAAGTGCAGCTATAATGTAAGCAACAAGACCACAGCCACCTGCAAGAGTAAAAAGAACCCATGCAAGTCTTACAATTGTAACGTCAATGCCTATATAGTCAGAAATGCCACCACAAACACCTGCTATTTTTTTACCCTGTTCTAATTTATGTAATTTTTTTCCATTCATTTTTGCCACCATCCTTTTATCAATAAAATTGTAACACTTAAAAAACCTTTAGTCAACTAAAGGTCAGATATTTAATAATTCCTTAATACATTTGCCAAAATATTTATAGAATTTATCAAAACGCCCGTCACCCTAACAGGGTTTCAGCATTTTTATGATAAACCATTTCCTTTTCTTCAATTGAAAGACCCAGAGTTTCTATCATACTTATTTCCCAAGAGGGTGCGTGCCAAGGGCAGTCGGACCCGAAAAGAATTTTATCTGCACCTTTTTTATCTAAAATTCTTAAGGCTCTGTCTTTAGGCATTGTGCCGTAACCGAAAGCTGTATCAAATAAAACAGGAATATCGCAAAGGTATTTTAAAACATCTTCTCCCAACCCTGCAGAACCCCAATGAGCACACACCATAGGAGCATCAATCCATTTAGCAGCTTTTCTCAAACTTTCAGGTGTTGCATGATATGGTGGCGGATAGCCTATATCTTCACCTGCGTGAAAAAGCACAACAAGACCTAAATCGGATATTTTTTTATAAAGTGGTTTCATTTTTTCATCATCAACAAAAAATTGTTGATATTCGGGGTGAAGCTTAACACCCTTCAAGCCCATAGCTTTGATTCGTTCTAATTCTTCCAGAGCATTTCTCGAAAAAGGATAAACAGAACCGAACGGTATAATTTCTTCGCATTCACAAGAAGCAATAAAATCATTAACGGCAGTTTGTTGATTTTCGTTAGTAGCAATTGCAAGAACAACACTTTTATCAATTCCGTCTTTTTTCATTAACGCTTTTAAAGAGTCAATTGTACCATTAGTCTGTGGAATAAGACCACCTGAAGCAAAGCTTAAATTTGTCATTGCTTTTTCTGCAATTTTTTCGGGAAATGCGTGTGTATGGAAATCAATTATCATTTTTACCGATCCTATCGTTCGTAAAATCTTTTTAATATTATTTCTTGAAGTTTCTTAAATACTCTTTTTGTTCTTTACTTATACGAAAACTTTCACATGCTTTTTGAATTGCTTTATTATGAGTCCACGTATCAACAATATTGTTTTCAAAAACAGGGACAGTGGCTTCATACTGATATGTAAGAGCTGTTGCAAAAAACCATGCACGTGCCATATTTATATAGTATTCTTCACTTTTAACGTCAGCTACCCAATTTAAATATTCAGGCGTGAAATCTTCTGCAAGAAAATGGGTCATAAGTGTTACTATGCCATAGCGGACCTGATAAACGTGCTCAGATTTCATCCATTTTTCTATATCTTTAATAAGTCTTTGTTTATTCTTTTTAAAAATTTTCGGTTTCATCATATCACAGGTTGCCCAGTTATCTACAAAAGGAAGAAAAATGTTCAGTTCTTTTATAAGGATATCATAATCTGTTATTTTTTCAAGTAAAAAAGCGTGTAAATTATTTTCTTCATAGTACTTGTGGGGTAAAGCTTCAAGAAAATCTCCGACTTGTTCACTTTTATAAAATTCATTTGCAAATTTTCTTAAAACGGGTGTTCTTATGCCTATAACAGTATCAGGGTTTACAGTAGGCATAAGCTTTGAGTGAAAATTTTTGTATTCAACATCTTGTAATCGGAAAAGCTGATTTTGTAACATAGTTTTCAACATAATCCCCCCTTTTTTATATAATAACACACTTCCCCACAGTTGAAAACACGTTTTAATTATGGTACAATTATAATGTATTTTTTATTCGGGGTGATTGTATGATAAAAGCTGCGATTTTTGATCTTGACCATACTTTATTTGACAGGTATGAAACGTTAAAAAAGGTTGTACCGTTTTTCAGACAACGTTTTAAAATAGCAGATAATATCACAGATGAATTTATTTATGAAAACATTTCATGGGCCGATAAGCATTTCGTTCACATAGGATGGACTGAAATTTTCGGTCATCTTTGCAGCAAAGGTGTTTTTGCAGACATCCCCGAATATCAGGAATATGAAGATTTTGTAATTTCAAAATTCAAAGAAATTGCCGTCAGCTTTCCTTTTACAATTCCAACTTTAAACGAAATAAAAGATATGGGTTTAAAAATAGGTCTTATTACAAACAGCGAAAGCCACGTACAAAAAAGAAAATTAGCAATGCTTGGTCTTTCAGATATTTTCGACCACGTTATTATAAGTGGTGATACCCCCTTCCGTAAGCCTGAAAAAGAAATATTTTTACTTATGGCTGAAAAACTAGGGTTAGAACCAAGCGAAATGTTATATATAGGCGACCACCCTAAATTTGACATTGAGGGTTCAAGAAATGCAGGACTTGTTCCTGTGTGGGTTAAAACAACGGGTACCTGGATTTTCCCCGAAATTGAAAAGCCTGAATTACAGGTTGAAACAGTAGCAGAAATTCCTGAAATAATAAGAAGATTAAATAAAAATTAAGGTGAAGTTATGAAGGGTAAAGAATTTTTACCGATAAATTTAAAAGAAATGCAGCAAAGAGGCTGGGCAGAAGCCGATTTTGTTTACGTTTGCGGTGATGCATACGTTGACCATCCGTCCTTTGGTGCAGCTATTATAACCCGTGTTCTTGAAGAACAAGGGTTTAACGTAGCTTTTCTTGCTCAACCTGATTTTAAAAATTGTGAAGATTTCAAGCGTTTCGGAAAACCCCGTTTAGGCTTTTTGGTTTCTGCAGGTAATATAGACTCAATGGTTGCCCATTACTCTGTTGCTAAACGCAAAAGAAATTATGATTATTATTCTCCCGGTGGCAAATTCGGTCTTCGTCCCGACAGAGCAACTGACGTTTATTGCCGTCTTATAAGAGAGGCTTACCCTGACACTGCTATAATAATCGGTGGTCTTGAAGCATCTCTTCGTAGATTCGCCCATTACGATTACTGGGACGACAAGGTTTTAGAAAGCGTGCTTGTTTCATCCGGTGCTGATATTCTTACCTACGGTATGGGTGAAAATATTATAAGAAAAATTGCTTCATTGTTAGATAAGGGCGTCCCCATTTCAAAAATCCGTGACGTAAGGGGTACTGTGTGGTTAGGTGAAAAGGGTGATAAAATTCACTTTGATACTGCCGGTGAATGGGATTTTAACAAGCTTAAAAGCGATAAAGAATATTATGCAAAAGCCTTTTCGGTTCAATATAAAAATCAGGACAGCGTTTACGGCAAGGCTCTTGTGGAATATTATGGTGACAAAATGCTTGTTCAGAATCCACCTATGCCACCACTTGAAAGGGACGAGCTTGACAAGGTTTATGCACTTCCCTTTATGAGAAATTACCACCCGTCATACGAAAAACAAGGTGGCGTACCTGCAATTAAAGAAGTTCAGTTTTCGCTTACTCATAACCGTGGCTGCTTTGGTGGTTGTAATTTCTGTGCCCTTGCTTTCCATCAGGGCAGAAGTGTTCGTTCAAGAAGTATTGAAAGCGTAGTTGAAGAAGCAAAGCTTTTAACTCAGGAGCCTGACTTTAAAGGTTATATAAACGACGTTGGTGGTCCTACTGCCAATTTCCGTTACCCTGCCTGTGACAAACAATTAAAAAGTGGTGTTTGTGCCGAAAGAAAATGTCTTGCACCTGAACCCTGCAAAAATTTAAAGGCAGACCATAGTGAATATATAGAGCTTCTTTCACGTATTGAAGAATTACCTAAAATTAAAAAAGTGTTTATCCGTTCAGGTATACGTTATGATTACCTTAATGCTGATAAAACACCTTCAGGAAATGCATTTTTCAAAAAGCTTGTAAAAGACCACGTCAGTGGTCAGCTAAAGGTTGCCCCTGAGCATTGCTCCGGTAATGTGCTTCGTCTTATGGGTAAGCCTGATTTTAAAATTTACGAAAAATTCAAGGACAGATATTTTGAATTAACAAAAAGCTTCGGTATGGAACAGTATCTTGTACCATACCTTATGTCGAGCCACCCGGGCAGCACTCTTTCAGATGCTGTAAAGCTTGCTGAATTTATAAAAAGGTGGAATTATAATCCTGAACAGGTTCAGGATTTTTACCCCACACCCGGTACTGCTTCAACGGTTATGTTCTATACAGGTCTTGACCCGTTTACAATGAAAAGTGTTTATGTTCCCAAATCGGCTGAAGAAAAAAGAATGCAACGTGCGCTTTTACAATGTGCTGACCCCAAAAACGCTGACCTTGTAAGAACTGCACTTAAAATGTGTCATAGAGAAGATTTAATCGGCTACGACAAAAAATGCCTTGTAAAACCGTCTTATAAGGACAGAGTCGAACAGGCAAAAAAGAAAAACGCAAACCAAAAAAGAAGCAATACTGCCCGACGTGGTGGAGCTAAACCTAAAAACGCAGGTAAAAGGAGATAATTATGCAGCTTTTAAAAATAGATAAAGAAAATTATGTAGGTCAAGCAGACCCTTATATTCTCAAGTATAACGGTAAATTCTATATTTACACAACAGGTGATGACGGAATTTATGCTCACTCATGCGATACTCTTTTAGGCGATTGGAAGTTTGAAGGTAGAATTTTTACAATTGAAGGTAAGGAATGCTTCTGGGCACCGTCTGTGATTTTCCACGAAGGTAAATTTTATATGTATTTTTCCTTTGAGTATTATGACGTTGAACCAGATCAGGGTGGTCATCATCAGGCAATGCACGTGGTAGAAAGCGAAAATCCGTTAGGACCTTTCTCTGAAGCAAAGCCTATTCTTAAACCGTTCTCAATCGACTCTCACATTGTAAAAACCGATGCAGGTCTTTTCCTGTTCTATTCACCCAACACCTTTGAGGGTGAAAGAATAGGTACATATATAGTTGTTCAGAAAATGGCAGACCCTTATACACCTGTCGGTGAACCTGTTCCCGTTATTAAAGCATCTATTGACGAAGAAATTTTCTGCCGTAACCGTTACAAAGAAGGTCAGCATTGGCACACAATTGAAGGTGCATACTGGTTCCGTGAAGGTGACTGGCAGTATATTATGTACAGTGGCGGACGATATGAAGATGAAACATATTTCGTAGGCTATGCTGCTGCCAAATCAGATGAACAGGATCTAACAAAGGTTAAATTCCATAAAATGCCTGATGATAATACTTATGCACCCCTTCTCAGAAGCAATGATTGGGAAGAAGGCACAGGTCATAACAGTGTTATCAAAGAAGATGGTCAGTATTACGTAGTTTATCACGCAAGAAATACTGAAGCTGACGGTCTTTCAGGTGACAGAAGAAACGCAAGAATTGCAAAAATGAATGTTTGTGACGGTATACTTTCAATAGAAAGATATCCCGACCATATCTGAGAGGTAATTTATTATGGTTATTGATAAACTTGTTGAATTTTCAAATTTTTACGGCAGTAATGAAGAGCTTGTGCTTGCAGGTGGTGGTAACACATCTGCAAAAGACGGAAACGTTATGTATATAAAAGGCTCAGGCACAAGCCTTTCAACAATAACTGCTGACGGTTTTGTAAAAATGGACAGAAGCAAAATAGCTGAAATTTTTACAAAAACTTACCCCGATAACGACAAAGAAAGGGAAGCTCTTTCTCTTGCTGACCTTATGGCAGCGAAATTACCTGACCAAGAAAGCAAAAGACCAAGTGTTGAAACTACTCTCCATTCTCTTTTTGCATACACATACGTTTTGCATTTACACCCAACACTCGTTAACGGCTTGACTTGTGCTTTAGGTGGTAAAGAAAAGGCAAAAGAACTTTTCGGTGACGAAATTTTGTGGATAGAGCCTTGCAAGCCCGGTTATATTCTTGCAAAAATCTGTTACGACACCTTAAAAGAATATAAAGAAAGCTCAGGTAAAGATGCCGATATGCTATTACTTGCAAACCACGGTATTTTTATTGCCGACAACACAACTGAAGGTCTTGGCGATAAGCTTTATTCAGTTATGGCAAAGCTCAGGGGTTGTGTTGAAGAGCCTGATTTTTCAATAGGTGATTTTGACGGTGAAAAAGGCAGAGATATTTTTAACGAAATGTGTGACGTTTTTGGTGAGGATAGTATAATTACATACGAGCCTTCAACAACATCACTTGAATTTGCAAAAGATAAGGACAGCTTTAATAAAATTTACTTACCCTTTAACCCTGACCAGATAGTTTACTGTAAACCCTACCCCGTGTATATTGAAGAAATTGGTGAACTCAGTAAAAAGGTTGAAGAGTATAAAAACGCTAACGGATTTTTACCTAAAATTTTACTTGTTAAAGATTGTGGTCTTTATGCAGTAGATTATTCTGAAAAAGGTAGCACAAATGCTGCTGCACTTTTTAACGACGGAATGAAAATTGCAAAGTATTCAGAATATTTCGGTGGTACAAGACCTATGACTGCTGAGCTTACAGATTTTATAGTAAACTGGGAAGCAGAAAGCTACAGAAGCAAACAACAAAAATAATACACAAAAAATGACTGCAGTATTTATGGAAACTTCCAAAAAATACTGCAGTTCTTTATTTCCATTGGAAAATTTGAAATAATATGGTACAATTATACTTGTATAAAAATCGCTTTCAAAAAAGCGACAAAGGAGGACTTAATTTTGGAAAACAAAGCTATGAAACTCGATTATAAAAAGACTATACTTACGGGTTTCGGTTTCCTTGCAACATCTATTGCCTGGGCAATTTACGACCCTTACATCACAAAAATTCTTAACAGAATTCTTTCTGAAAGTGAATGGGTTACACATCTTAGCCAGGCTCTTGGTAATGCCATCCCTTGGATTGGTAAATTTGCCGAAGCTCAAGGTGAAAGCACCGTTGCTTTAGGCGGTGGGTTCACTCTTGTACCCTTATTTATTGGTATTATTATGACATTCGATAATATTTTCGGTGTTATTTTTCAGCCTACATTTGGTAAATTGTCTGACAACTGTCACTCAAAACTTGGTAAACGTAGACCATTCATTGTTTCTTGTGCTCCCATTTCAGCTGTTCTTTTTACATTAATTCCTTTAGTGGCTCTTAATGTTCAAGGTGAAATGAGATTACCACTTACAATGTTGGTTGTTATTCTTTTCGTTTTCTCAATGTCTTTATGGCGTGCTCCTGTAGTTGCCCTTATGCCCGACTTAACTCCACCTGAACTTCGTTCAGAGGGTAATGCTGTTATTAACCTTATGGGTGGTCTCGGCTCTGCAGTAGGTATGATAGCAGGTACTATCGGTATTGCTCTTTGTACTCTTGTTGCCGGCTACAGCAAAGCAGAAATTAAGGCAGATGAAACTCTTTCATTCCCTTATGTTTTCTTTATAGGTTCTCTTATTATGATAATTGGTATGCTCGTTCTTCTTTTCTTTGTTAAAGAACAAGACACAAGCATCAAGCTTAAAGGCGAACAGAATCAATATGTAGATGCTAAAGCAAGAAAGAAAGCGGCTAAAGAAGAAGCCAAAGCTCAGAAAGCTGCTCTTAAAGCTATCAAGCTCTCAGGTGCTGAAAGAAAGAGTCTTATCTTTATGCTTGGCACACTCTTCTTCCTTTTCTGTGCAGCTAATGCTATTACAACTTTCTTCTCACTTTTCGCTCAAGAAATTCTTCATATGATTACATCTGAAGCTACAATTATTATGCTCATATTTGCAGTTTGTTCAGGTGCTGCTGCACTTCCTGCAGGTAAAATGGGTAAAAAGTTTGGTAGAAAGAAAACAATTTTAGCAGGTCTTTCTGTATTCCTTGCAGCATTCGTTTTCTTCTTCGGTGTATTCCTTGGTATGCTTGGTGGCAAAGACCTTTCTATTAAAAACTACGTTGAAGTAAACAATGCTTATATTGCTATTGATGATAACATTAACTCATACAACGGTATGATTAGTGACCAAGCTCAGGCAGAAGGCAGAACTCTTCAGGATGATGAAATTCTTACAATGGAAGGCTACCTTGAATTTAAAAATAACGGTACTGACATAAATGGCACTTACACAAAATTTGATACCTACCTTGTTGGCAATTCAGGTGCTGGCATTTACGATGCTGTTATTTCAGTTGCTCAAAAAATTCTTAAGGTTGAAGCAAATGATTTTGCAACTGCCCTTAGTGCAGTTACAGAAACTGTTGATAGCGTTACAAAGATTCTTAGAGTGCTTATTTACCCCGTACTTGTTCTCGGTGGTGCAGCTAATATGTTTATTACTGTTAACACACTTCCCCTTGTTCTTGAAATTGGTGGTGTTGAAAAGGTTGGTACTTTCACAGGCTACTACTACACAGCTACCTTCTCAGCTCAGATCGCATCACCTATTGTTTACGGCTTTATAAGAATGCTTTCAGGAACATATATGTCGCTTTTCTATTACAGCCCAATTATGTTCGGTGTTGCAATTCTTCTTATTATGTTTGTTAAGCATGGTGAAGCTGTTCCTGACGAAGTAATCAAACAGGCTCAGCAGGACGACTGATCTAAAGAGTAACAAAAAGAGACGAAGTTTAAAACTTCGTCTCTTTTATTTTTTGGTTTTAAAAAACTACTACACCATTTACAACGTTATAATAGCTGCCGTTATAAAAACAACTTCCTGTGTAAGACCAGTTAATTACGGCGTTTTCAACATAATACCACTGGTTATTATAATATGTAAGTGTTGTTGCAGACCAGTCAAGGTAACCGTTTGTAACGTAATACCAATTGTTTTCATAAAATACAAGGCCTGTATACCACGATCCTAATTCACCACCATAGGTGTAATACCACTGACCATTATAACTAACAAGAGTGTCACTACCCCAATTTATCTGACCGTTTTCAACGTAATACCAAACATTATTGTAATAAGTAAGTGTTGTTACAGACCAATCAAGGTAACCGTTTGTAACGTAATACCAATTATTTTCATAAAATACAAGGCCTGTATACCACCAGCCGACTTCACCACCGTAGGTGTAATACCATTGACCGTCATAATTAACAAGGGTATTGCTTTCCCAGTTTATCTGACCGTTTTCAACATAATACCAGGTACCGTTATAATAGGTTAACGTTGTTTTTCCAAAATCAAGGTAACCGTTTTCAATATAATACCAGGTACCGTTATAAAAATACAGGTCAGTAAAATTTCTATTCAATACACCGTTTGCAATCAGATACCAGCCATCATTACTACAATAAAAATCACTGTAATTCCAGTTAATCTGACCGTTTTCAACGTAATACCAATTGCTTTCGTACTCTACAAGGGTTGTTATTGTCCAGTCAAGGTAACCTTTATATACGTTGTACCAGGAGCCGTTATAATTAGTTAAACCTGAATACGATTTATTTAACATACCGTTTTCAACGTAAAACCAATTATCATAATACCAGGCAAGTCCGGTATAATTCCAATCCAAAGCGCCATTAGTAACATAATAGTAATAACCTTCATACTCGGTTAAGCCTGTGTAATAAACATCCAATACTCCGTTTGGGGTGTAGCACCAGATACCGTCAATAAAAGTAAGGTTTGTTGTTGAGTATTGACTGCCGTATTTACAAGTTTTACCTGACGAGGTAAGCTTGCTGTTACCTTCTTTTATATTTATTGTATCCCACTTCAAAAAAGAGTTCTGATAATTAACAGCAAAAAGATTTTCGCATCCGTCAAAAGCATATTGACCAACTTCCCTTAAGCTATCAGGAAGATTTACGGTTTTAAGATTCTTATAGCCTTCAAATGCTCTTGGGTTTATTTTTACAACACCTTCAGGCACATTAACTGTTGTTGCTTTATCATTGTTTACATAAAGAAATTCAGTGTAATAAAGTGGGTTGCTTCCCGTACCGTCAAAATCTATCTGACACCATTTCGCCACGTCACTGATAAAAACCTTTTCCAAGCTGACACAAGAAACAAACGCACTGCTTTCAATTGTGTTTACATTTGGTCCGATTTCTATAGCTGTAAGCCCTGCACAGCCTAAAAAAGCACACTGACCTATTCTTGTAACGTTAGCCGGTATAACAATACTGCTAAGACTGAAACAACCTGTAAACAAACCACTTTCGATTTCAGTTAAATATACAGGTAAAATAACTGTTCTGAGAGACTCGCAGGTATGGAAAGCATCATAGCCTATATATGTAACAGTGTTTGGTATGCTTACTGCAGTAAGTAAAATGCATTCTGCAAATGCATCTGCAGCAATAGATTTTGTACCGTCCTTTACTGTGTAAGAACCGGTAAATTCAGGGTGCATTTGAAGAAGATGGTTGCCTGAATAT
>JAZOSL010000111.1:0-6715 GCA_045657085.1 Acutalibacteraceae bacterium
TTACGACGTTGACGGTAACGAGTATTTCGACTTCTTACAGGCCGGTGGTCCTACAGTTCTTGGTTCTAACCCCAAGGTTGTAAGAGATCAGGTTATCGACCTTCTTAATACTTGTGGTCCTTCAACAGGTCTTTTCCACGAATTCGAATACAAACTTGCTAAGAAAATCGCTGACTCAGTTGAATCAGTTGATATGTTCCGTATGCTTGGTTCAGGTACAGAAGCTTGTATGGCAGCTATCCGTGTTGCAAGACTTGCTACAAAGAACAAAAACATCGTTAAAATGGGTGGTGCTTACCACGGTTGGTCTGACCAGTTAGGTTACAGTATCCGTGTTCCCGGCTCAAAATTCACTCAGGCTCACGGTGTTCCCCTTTACCTTTTCAAACATACACAGGAATTCTTCCCCAATGACCTTGATTCTCTTGAAAGAGTTCTCAGACTTAACCAGTTCCGTGGCGGTACAGCTGCTGTATTTATGGAGCCTATCGGTCCTGAAAGTGGTACAAGACCTCTTGATAAAGACTTCAACAAGGGCGTTGAAAGACTTTGCCGTAAATACGGTGCTCTTCTTATCTTTGATGAAGTTGTTACAGGTTTCCGTATCGGTATGGCTGGTGCTCAGGGTTACTTCGGTGTTTCTCCTGACCTTACAATCTTCGGTAAAGTTATCGCTGGTGGTTATCCCGGTGCAGGTGGTATCGGTGGTAAGAGAGAATATATGAAATACCTCGGTGCAGGTCTTGACTCTAACGGTGAAAAAGTTAAGAAGGCATTTATGGGTGGTACAATGGCTGCTACTCCTCTTTCATGCGTTGCAGGTTACTATACTCTTGAAGAAATTGATAAGCAGAATGCTTGTCAGAAAGCCGGAGAAATGGGTGACAGACTTACTAAAGGTCTTCAGGAACTCATTAAGAAATATAATCTTCCCTTCGTTGCTTTCAACCAGGGCTCAGTTTGTCACATTGATACTGTTGGTACAATGCACTACTCAATCAACTGGTCTAAACCTTGGGAAATCCCCGGTGTTCTTTCAGCTACAAGCGAAAGAAAGGCAGAAATGCAGCACATGGGTGCAGCTTACATGGCAGAAGGTCTTGTTACTCTTGCCGGTAGCCGACTTTACACTAACGCTCAGTATACTCCCGAACTTATTGACGAAGCTCTTACAAGATTCGACAGAGTATTTGCTAACGTTGCAATTAAAGAATAATTATATTTTAAAAACAATAAAGCCACGGAATCTTCCGTGGCTTTGTTAAACAAAATAACTGAACCTATTAAAAAGGAGTTATTATGGATATTTTAGAAGCAAAAGAATTAGTCATAAAAGCCGGTCACGAGCTCTTAGAAGCAGGTCTTATCGTAAGAACCTGGGGTAACATCAGTTGCCGTATCAGTGATACTCAGTTTGTTATCACTCCAAGTGGTAAAGCTTATGACACACTTACTCCCGACGATATCGTAGTTGTTAATATAGCAGACCTTTCTTATGACGGTGACGTTAAGCCTTCATCAGAAAAAGGTATTCATGCTTCCTGCTACGAGCTTCGTCCCGAAACAAACTTCGTTATTCACACTCACCAGAAAAACGCTTCAGTTGTAAGCACTCTTGGTCTTGATATCAATAACATTACCGGTAAAGATGCTGAAATTCTCGGCACAGACGTTCCTTGTGCATCATACGGTCTCCCCGGTCAGCCTAAATTAAGAGAAGGTGTTATAGGTGCTATTACACGTTCAACATCAAAGGCTGCTATTATGAAGCATCACGGTGCTGTTTGCCTTGGTGAAAGCTATGAAGATGCTTTCGCAGTAGCTATGGCACTTGAAAACGTTTGTGAAAAGTTCATTATTGAACGTTGTTGCGAAGTATCAGGTAAAGCTATTGATACCTTCAGTGGTGTTGTTGATTACGTTACAGAAGTTTTCAAATCTGACAGCAAGTATAAAGCTGCAAAGGAATTTGCTCCTTGCGACAGTGAAAGAAAAGGCGAATATTTTGCAGTTGGCGAAGAAGGCAAAGAAGCTGCTATCATTGATACAAAGAGTGGTGCCTGGGTAGGCGGTGGCGAGATTCCCGACAGTGCTGATATGCACTGGGCAATCTATAAAAAGAGAAAAGACGTTAACTATATCCGTCACACAAAGAATGAATATGCAGTTGCAATGTCAAGAAAAGGCATAACAATGAAGCCTTTCCTTGATGACCTTGCTCAGCTTTGTGGTCCTATTGTTAAAACTGCTGTTTTCAACCCCGCAAGCACTCTTAAGTCAAGCAAAAAGGTAGCAAAGGCTCTCGGCAACAGAAACGCAGTTCTTGTTAAAGACAACGGTGCTGTTTGTGTTGCAGGCAGTCAATACGATGCAGAAGCCGTTGAACTTGTTATGGAAAAAGGCTGTAAAACTGCTGTTGGTGCAGAGCTTTACGCAGAAACTAAACCAATCGGTACTCTTGATGCTCACCTTATGAACTTTATTTACAAAGTGAAATATTCTAAAAAAGCAGGTAAATAATTAATCAACCTATATTCAGCCACAACAAGACTTCTTGTTGTGGCTTTTTAATTGCAAATTACAATTTACAATCGGCACGAAGTGCCTCTTAATCTGCCACTTTTACAAATTGCAACTGTTGGTTGCTAAAAATTTAAAGGGTTGTTGATAGACAGGCTCACGGTTTGTATGGTATAATTTATACGAAATCGGAAGGAGGTTTTCCTATGAATATTGGTGAACGAATATACAATTTAAGAACACAGGCAGATATGTCGCAAGGTGATCTGGCAGAGAAACTTAACGTATCAAGGCAGTCTGTTTCAAAATGGGAAAACAACAATTCAACACCCGATATTGAAAAGCTCGTCTTACTTGCAGAGGTTTTCGGTATAACGGTAGATGAGCTTGTAAAGGATACGGCTACAGAAAATGCTGATGCTTTGTCAGGGAAAAGCTCTACCTTTTCTTATAATCAGGAAGCAACCCCACAGCCACCTGAAGAAATAAAAGCTACTGCACCTGCAAAGCCCCTGAAAAACATAAAGGCTGCCAAAGCTCTTTTAGTTCTGGGAATTCTTGTTGCATTCGGTTTCTTTATTTTCGGATTAGGTCTTACAGGGTTAATTTTTGCACTCCCCTTCCTTGTTTGCAGTCTTATTTGTTATCTTTCTAAAAAAGACGTAGGATTTTACTGTGTATGGGCATTAGTTTTTATGGCAGATATGTATGTGCGCCTTGGAACCGGTATCAGCTGGGCTACTATAAGATTGACTTCCCAATGGGACTATTCTATGAACTATTGGCGACTTTTAATTGCCTGGGTACAGTTTGCCGTTATATTATCATTAGTAATATACACAATAGTACGAGCAAAAAAGGTTGTTACGGAAATAACCCCAAAGCACAAAAAAGAGCTTATTGCATATTGGCTCGGATTTGTTATTTTTGAAGGAAGCTCCTTAATTACTTCTGCCATTGTGAATAAGACAATTATAGAGCAACAACAAATCCCCGATTTTCTCTCTGCCATAAGTGGAGTTTTCCAATTTGCAGATTGGTTGTGTATTTTCTTCTTTGCGTTTGCCGTGGCTAAAACGGTTGTGTACGTAAGGAATAAAAGAAAGTGAAAAAAGACTTTACAAATCAAACTTCTTGTGTTATAATGGCAAAGCCTTATGACTCGGAGTACGGAATAAGCTCTGAAAATGAGAATTCACCTACCGTTTTTCTGGGTTATTTGGGAATATTATAATGAGGTGAAAAAAATGACACAGGCAGAAAAACAGGCAATTATCAAAGAATTTGCTACACACGAAGGAGATACAGGTTCTCCTGAAGTTCAGATCGCTGTTCTTACAAAAAGAATTAACGACCTTAACGCACATCTTAAAAACAATATGAAGGACCATCATTCACGTCGCGGTCTTCTTAAAATGGTTGGTCACAGAAGAAACCTTCTTGCTTACCTTCAGAAAACTGATATCGAACGTTACCGTGCAATCATTGCTCGTCTCGGTCTTCGTAAATAATTGCTCATTTCGGGACAAACGGCTTACCGTTTGTCCCGTTAGCCGTTTTTTTAATGGTATTTTAACCCATTTTTTTGGGTAAAATGATAGTATTCAATCTGCTGAATTCGGGTTTAGCGATAAAGAAAAGTACAAAAAACTTTTGTGTTTTTCTTTGTTGCTAATCCAAGGACGCGGAAATAAAATAAAAGAGGTAGAAAATATGTTTTTTAAAGACTTCAGAACTTTTGAAACAGAAGTTGCCGGCAGAAAATTAGTAATCGAAACCGGTAAAATGGCTGGTCTTGCAAACGGTGCTTGTCTTGTTCGTTACGGCGAAACAGAAGTTCTTTGCACAGCTACAATGGCTCCCAAAGCTCGTGAGGGTGTTGATTTCTTCCCCCTTTCAGTTGACTTTGAAGAAAAACTTTATGCAGTAGGCAGAATCCCCGGCTCTTTCCAGAGACGTGAGGGTAAAGCTTCTGAAAAGGCTGTTCTTACATCACGTGTTATCGACAGACCTATCCGTCCCCTTTTCCCCAAGGATATGAGAAATGACGTTTCTGTTGTTGCAACAGTTATGTCTGTTGACCCTGACTGCTCACCTGAAATTGCAGCTCTCTGGGGTGTTTCGACTGCTATTGCTATTTCTGACATTCCGTGGGATGGCCCCGTATCAAGTGTTTCACTTGGTCTTGTTGACGGTAAATACGTTATCAACCCCACTCTTGAAGAAAGAGCAAAAACAGAAATGACAGTTACAGTTGCTTCAACTGACAGCCTCGTTGCTATGATTGAAGCAGGTGCTAACGAAATTTCAAACGAAGTAATGTTCGACGGTATTATGTTTGCTCACGAAGAAAACAAAAAAGTCGTTGAATTTATCAAATCTATCGTTGCTGAAATCGGTAGAGAAAAAATCACATTCGAATCAAACGATCCTTCAGAAGAGCTTTACGAAGCAATCAAAGCTTTTGCTATTGATGACGTCAAGGTGGCTCTTGATACAGATGACAAGAGAATCCGTGACGAAAGACTTCAGCCCATCTACGATGCTGTTCACGCTGAATTTGATGAAAAATTCCCTGAAGAAGCAGACAAAATTGATGACTGCCTTTACAAGCTTCAGAAATTCATCGTTCGTCGTTGGCTTCTTGATGAAGGTAAACGTGTAGACGGCAGAGGCATTGACGAAATCCGTCCTCTTAACGCACAAATCGACCTTCTTTCAAGAGTTCACGGTTCAGGTATGTTCACACGTGGTCAGACTCAGGTTCTTTCTATCACAACTCTTGGTACTGCCCGCGATGCTCAGATGCTTGACGGTATCGACGAAGACGTTGAAAAGAGATATATCCACCACTACAACTTCCCTTCATATTCAGTAGGTGAAACAAAGCCTTCAAGAGGCCCCGGCAGACGTGAAATCGGTCACGGTGCACTTGCTGAAAGAGCTCTTCTTCCTGTTATTCCTTCTATGGAAGAATTCCCCTACACAATCCGTGTTGTATCTGAAGTTCTTTCTTCAAACGGTTCAACATCACAGGGTTCAGTTTGTGGTTCAACACTCGCTCTTATGGCTGCAGGTGTTCCCATCAAAGCTCCTGTTGCAGGTATTTCCTGTGGTCTTATTTCTGAAGGTGACCGTTTCATGACAATGGTTGATATTCAGGGTCTTGAAGACTTCTTCGGCGATATGGACTTTAAAGTTGCAGGTACAAAGAAAGGTATCACAGCTATTCAGATGGACCTTAAAGTGCATGGTCTTACTCCCGAAATCATTAAAGAAGCTTTCGAAAAGACATACAAAGCTCGTATGTATATCCTTGACGAAATTATGCTTCCTGTTATTGCAGAACCAAGAACAGAGCTTTCAAAATATGCTCCTAAGCTTCTTACAACAAAGATTGACGTTGAAAAAATCGGTGACGTTATCGGTAAGCAGGGTAAAGTTATTCAGAAAATCTGTGCTGAATGCAACTGTAAGGTTGACGTTGAAGAAGACGGTACAATCTTCGTTACAGCAGTTGATATTGATGATGCTCACCGTGCACTTGATATCATCAACACTATTGCAAACGATCCCGAAATCGGTGCAATCTACAAAGGTGTTGTAACCCGTCTTATGTCTTTCGGTGCATTCGTTGAAATCGCACCCGGTAAAGAAGGTCTTGTACACATCTCAAAGCTTGACGTTAAGAGAACAGAAAAGGTTGAAGATTGTGTAAACGTTGGCGACGAAGTTATCGTTAAGGTAACTGAAATCGACGACCAGGGCAGAATTAATCTTTCAAGACGTGATGCTCTTATTGAAGTTGAAGGTCTTGTTCCTGAAAACGCAGACGAACCCGAAAGAGAACGTCGCCCCAGAAAAAACTTTAACAGAGACAGAAGAAACTAATTAAACAACAAAAACCGTGAGTGAAAACTCACGGTTTTTTTAATGGCAAAATACGCAAAAAATATTTTATGTAAAATGAGATGATTTTTGATGCAGACGGTAATTTTGCGAGGTGACGGCGTATAAGATACGCCAAACTGAGCAAAACACTGTATGCGCAAAAAGAACTCATTTTACACCAAGTGCTTCTCTGAGATTATCCCCAAGTATTCCCCTTTTTGCTTCCTCGGGAATCGGGAGATTTTTGATTCTGTTAATAGCCTTCATTGTTTTCTGAGCATCGGCATACGGTGTATCAAGCCCG
>JAZOSL010000112.1:0-7979 GCA_045657085.1 Acutalibacteraceae bacterium
CTCTTTACACCTTCTGCTTTTGCCTGTTTGAGCATTTCGATAAGGTGAGAAATATTTGAGTGAACGTTACCGTCAGAAAGAAGACCGATAAAGTGAAGTGTTGAGTTTTTCTCAATACAGTTACCTGCTACTTCTTTCCAAGCAGTTGATTCATAAATTTTACCTGATTCGATAGATTCATTAACAAGCTTTGCACCCTGAGAATAAACCTGACCACAACCGAGAGCATTGTGACCAACTTCGCTGTTACCCATATCATCATCAGAGGGAAGACCTACTGCTGAACCGTGAGCTTTAAGGCGAACATTGGGATATTCTTTAAGAAGTTTATCAAGAACTGGTGTGTTTGCAAGAGTTACTGCATCACCAAGTCCTGTTTTTGAATAGCCTACGCCGTCCATAACGACGAGAAGTACTTTTTCAGACATTTTTAATTTCCTGCCTTTACAAAATTTTCGGGCAGACTGTTCGTCTGCCCTGTTGAAATTTTTCTACAATCAGATGCTTGCAGCTTTAACGATAACAGAGAAATCCTCTGCAATAAGAGAAGCACCACCGATAAGACCACCGTCAACATCAACCTGTGCGAGAAGTTCTGCTGCATTCTTAGCATTCATAGAACCACCGTACTGAATTGTAACACGGCTTGCACACTTAGGACAGTAGAGTTCACCAAGAACTTCACGGATAGCATGGTTAACTTCGTTAGCCTGTTCAGCAGTTGCTGTCAAGCCTGTACCAATAGCCCAAACGGGTTCGTAAGCAATAATAATTCTGTCAAGATCTTCGTTTGAAACGCCCTGAAGAGCGATCTTTGTCTGTGAACGAACAACTTCCATTGTAACGCCTTTTTCACGTTCGCTGAGAAGCTCACCAACGCAAAGGATTACTGTAAGACCACTGTCAAGAGCTGCTCTTACACGTTTGTTAACTGTTTCATCAGTTTCACCGAAATACTGTCTTCTTTCTGAGTGACCGATGATAACGTATTCAACACCGATTGCTTTAAGCATAGGAGCTGAAACTTCACCTGTAAAAGCACCTTTTTCAGCCCAGTGGCAGTTTTCGGCACCAATTTTGATGTTTGAGCCTGCAGCTGCTTCCTGTGCTGCAAAAATGTCAATATAAGGAACGCAAAGAACTACGTCACAATCTGCACCTGCAACGAGAGGCTTCATTTCTGTAATGATAGCTTTTGCTTCATCGGGAGTTTTGTTCATTTTCCAGTTACCTGCGATAACTGCTTTACGAAGTGATTTATCCATATCAATAATTCACCTTTCACATATTTATATTTTGTTTTGCTGTTTAATTTTTTAAACAATAACGCAAGTGATAGTTTGCGTACAGTTGGTGTTTTCTTCGCCCTAAAGGTGTATAAAGATACTCCGAACGGGCGAAAAACGCCAAATGTGTGTGAAATATTACTTGTCGTTAACTGCTTCGATACCGGGAAGTGCTTTACCCTCAAGGAATTCAAGTGATGCACCGCCACCTGTTGAGATGTGAGTCATTTTGCTACCGAAACCGAGAGTGTTAACTGCTGCTGCAGAGTCACCACCACCGATGATTGTAACTGCATCTGTTTCTGCAAGAGATTTAGCAACTGCGATTGTACCTTTTGCAAGGATGGGGTTTTCAAATACGCCCATAGGTCCGTTCCAAACAACTGTTTTTGCAGACTTAACTGCTTCTGCATAAAGCTCAGCTGTCTTAGGACCGATATCAAGGCTCATCATATCTGCAGGAATCTTGTCTGCATCACAAATCTGAACTTCGATTTCAGCATCGATAGGATCGGGGAAAGATTTTGTGATTGTAACGTCAACGGGAAGAAGAATCTTAACGCCTTTTTCTTCTGCTTTTGCAAGCATATCTTTACAATAGTCAATCTTTGTTTCGTCAAGAAGAGATGTACCTACGCTGTAACCTTTAGCAACGAGGAATGTGTAAGCCATACCGCCACCGATGATGAGTGTATCAGCTTTGTTAAGAAGGTTTTCAATAACGTTAAGCTTATCAGCAACCTTTGCACCACCAAGAATAGTAACGAAAGGTCTCTGAGGATCTTCAACTGCATTACCAAGATATTTAAGCTCTTTACCCATAAGGTAACCAACTGCTGCTTCTTCAACGAATGAAGCAACGCCAACTGTTGAGCAGTGTGCTCTGTGAGCTGCACCGAATGCATCGTTAACATAGATATCGCAAAGAGAAGCAAGTTCTTTTGAGAATGCTTCGCCGTTCTTTGTTTCTTCAGGACGGAAACGAGTATTCTGAAGAAGAACAACATCGCCATCTTTCATTTCAGCAACTGCCTTTTTAGCATTTTCGCCAACAACAACGTCGTCTGCTGCGAAAACAACTTCTTTGTTAAGAAGCTCTGAAAGTCTTTTTGCTACGGGAGCAAGGCTTTCTTTTTCATTGGGGCCGTTTTTAACTTTACCAAGGTGAGAGCAAAGGATAACCTGTGCACCATCATCAAGAAGCTTCTGGATTGTGGGAAGAGCAGCTGTAATACGATTTTCATCAGTAATTACGCCATCTTTAAGAGGAACGTTAAAGTCGCAACGTACGAGAACTTTTTTACCTTTTGCGTTGATATCATCAACTGTTTTCTTGTTTAAAAGACCCATTTTTAATACTCCTTTGTATTGTTAATTTTTTACCGAATACATTTTATAACAATTCTGCCTTTTTTTCAAGTGTATTTAATATTTTTCAAGGTATCATTTTTACCATTCTTTATATACTCTTTTACGATTTTTTTGTTATGTTAGGCTAAACATTCATTTTTTGTCGGATTTCTTTTAAAATTTTCTTTTCTCGTCTTGAAACCTGAACCTGTGTCATACCCATTATCCCTGCTGTTTCGGTCTGGGTTTTAGACTTGAAATACCTTAGCTCTATCAACATCCTGTCTGACACGTCAAGTTCTTTTATACAGGTTGCCAAAGATAACTTTTCCGTTATTTCATTCTCATTACTGTCAACAGGTATATCTTCTTGTTTTTCGCCCGACTCTTCAAAAAAAGAGGTTAAAGATATTACGGGTTGTGATGCTAAAAGCAATTCACTGGTTTCACATACATCCATATTCAGATATTCTGACAATTCTTTAACTGTAGGCTCACGACCGATCCTATTAGCTAAAGTTTCTTTTTCTGCCCAAATCCAACGAGATTTTTCTTTTATAAGTCTACTGATTTTAACAGTACCACCATCACGGAAAACCCGTTTGATTTCACCGAGGATTGATGGCACGGCATAGGTTGAAAAAACAAATCCGAGACTTTCATCAAAGCCATCTGCAGCTTTAATCAGACCCACACAGCCTGCCTGGAACAAATCATCATAATCGACTCCCCTGCCCTTGAAACGATTTGCACAAGAATGAACCAAGCCAAGATTTTCCTGTATTCTTTTTTCGCGAACAGTCATTTTGTTTTACCCATAATCTTTTTTTCTATGGTAACTGTTGTTCCCTTACCGATTGCTGAACGCACTTTAAGCTTGTCCGAAAAGCTTTCCATAACAGAAAAACCAAGGCCTGAACGCTCGCCACCTACGCTTGTATAAAGTGGCTCCATTGCCTGTTTTACATTCTCAATACCACAACCTTTATCACGTATTGTTATTCTTATTACTCCATCATCAAAAACAGTACAGGTTATGTAAATATTACCTATCTGATTATTGTAAGCGTGGACTATACAATTGGTTACAGCTTCGCTTACAACTGTTTTTATATCACCTAACTCTTCTACAGTCATATCAAGCTGACTGCAAAAAGCTGCCACTGCCATTCTCGAAAAGCTTTCGTTAACAGAGCGACTGTCAAATATCATCTTCAACTGATTTATTTTTTTCATATTAGTTCTCCTTTTTACTTACTTTCGCTAATTTTTCTATTCCCGACATCTTCATTATCTTGTAATCACGCTCTGACAAATTTACAACTGTCAACACTTTATTTTCAGCAGCAACAAGCCTGTATCTACCCATTACAAGTCCTACACCTGAGCTATCCATAAAGGTTACATCGCGAAAATCAAGCAATAATTCTTTTTTGCTTTCAAGGCTTACCCAAGCATCATCAATAGCATCTCTTATTTCGGGCACGGTATGATGGTCAACATCACCTTTTATCTGAGCTATTATTGTTTCGTTTTTTATTTTTATTGTTACAGGCATAATATTCCTCCTATCTTTTTTCATATTGTACAACCCCCTATGTAAGAAAAAGCACGAATTTTAGGGAATAAAAAAATAAAGCAAATCCAAAACAGATTTGCTTTACTTTTATTATTCATTTAATTTTTCAGATAATTCCGTCACGTTTTAAGAACTCGATAAGTCTTTGAGTGTTTTTGCCGTCGTGGAAGTTTACAAGATGAGAATATCTTTCTTTTTGTTCTTCTGTCTGGGGATTATTATAATTGTGTTCGATTATTTCCCCTAAACCATCTGTAGAATAAGCAAAATCACCGTAAACATTATCTTCGTCCAACATAAGCCTTGTTGACGGACCATACTGCATCATACAGTAATCCTTTTCTTCCCAATAGAACACTACCCTTGCACCACGATAAAAGGCATCGTAAGCTATTGAAGAATAGTCCGTAATAAGCACGGCAGTATCTTTTAAGATATCATCATACCTTGCATCAAGAACAATTTTATCGGTAACGGTATCAGAAAGCTTACTTAACTCGTTAACAATGAGTGGATGAGGAAGAATTATAACCTTATCTTTGAGTTTTTCAGGAACACTGTCATAAATACGCATAAGCATTTTAAAATAAGGTGTTTCTGTAAACTCCGAACGAGCCTCATTAATTTCCCACGGACGCCACGTAGGCATAATAACGATTTTATCAGCATTTTCGTTGTAGGTATTACGGTCAAACTTAGGAAGGCCGGTGATATAAATATCTTCTTCGAGATGTCTGCCTAACGTTGTGAAATGGTCGGATTCAGCCTGTGAAGAAACAACAACCCTGTATTTGCCGTTAAGCTTTTTACGTTTAAACATACCCCTTGACTCAGAGTTTAAAGACACCATATACATAACACCGTGTTGTAAGAACACATAGTTAAGGTTTTTGCTTACAATCTTTTTCAAAGGTAAAAGATTAAAGGTCTTTAAATCTATTGAATGGGCAATTGCCTCGGTACCTATAAAGGTACGGCTTCTAAAGAAATAAAGGTAATGCTTGAAAGAATATTTATAAATAATGTTGCTTAAATATTTTTCCGGGATTCTGTCAAAGAAATCGTAATCACGAGTTACAATAAAATATGCATTGTTGTAACCACTATCAATTAATTCTTCGAAAAGGACACTTGCACTTTCTTCGTATTTAGACGAATTTTTCTCATAAAGAAGAACAAGCTTTTTAGCTTTTTCGGAAACCCAGAACAATGATACTATATACGCTACAACCTGTTTAATTCTTTCTGAAATTTTATCAGTAACGTTAACAGAACGAACGTAAACGTTAAGTCTGTTTTTTGTTGATTGTCTGAAAACTGCTACGGTACTCGTTTCTTTATCAATGCACATAGAGCCCCTTAAACCTAAGAAGAAATTCTTAATGAGCGAGAAATAAACAACGTGACATTGAACAGTGAAACCGTAATCATCTTTATAGTTCAAAGCAACCATATTTGTTGCCGGAAGATTTATAACATCTTCCATAGGCACCGTAAAGGAATAAACACCAAAATGTTTCATAGAAAGCTTTTTAGTTAAGCCAAAAAACTTAGGTGTATATTCTTTTTGGGCAACGGTGATTTTAGTATCACAAAGACGAGTTTTAATAGGTGTTTCAAGAGAAAAGAGACTTATACATTTCATTTTACCACCTACACTGATGTACAAGGGTAAAATATTATTCATTCTTGAACTTTTTCTCAGACTTGAGTGAGCAAAACCATCTACGTTATTTTCTACGTAATAATTGTTCTCAAAATCACAGTAATCGAGCTGTTGGAAACCTTTTTCAGCTTCAAGAGCCTGAGTATACTCGATATTTTTTTCGGCTCTTTTACGGACCTTGTAAAAATCACCGTGTTTAATATATTGTTTTTTGCCGGTTAAAACAGAAAGTATACCTGCAATCAAATTATTTGCAGAAGAAAAGTCAACTACTACTTCAGGAGTAAAGCCGTAAAACATTCTTTTTGCTTCTCTTTTGTACATTCCGTTTAAAATTTTATTAGGCTTTTTTAAACCTAAAAGACGGTAAACAACAAAAGTAATAAGCTCAATTATTCTAAACTGAAAAGCATTCAAAAGACCGAAAACCGAAATATTTTCATCTATTTCAGCAATCATATCTTTTTTCTTTTGAGATAAGTTTCTTCTGTATGCCACAACATACTTATATTCGGGATGCTCATCTTTATATTTTTTAAGACCTGCAAAATGAACTGACGGAAGTGCACCACCATATACAAGGCAGATGTTTTTACCTGCATCTTCGTTGGTTTCAAGCTTATATGATGACGTTTCGCCTGTCACCATCATCTCAAAAAGCCTTTCACAGCTATCCTTCCAACCATACGGACAAAATTCATCAAGAAATTCTTGTGGTACTACGGTAGGCTTATTCATTTCGTCAATTACACCGTCAACGTCTTCGATAATGGGGAAAGGCAAGCTTTCAAAGGGCATATAAAGTCCCCTTGAGCTAAGATAATCTTCTTTATCGTAAGCAAAAAGAATAACCTTTTTACCTGTTACGGCATAATCAAAGAAAACACTAGAATAGTCAGTAATAAGACCATCACAGGCATTTAAAATCTCATATGTATCGTAATCGTTTGAAAAATAATGAACGTGTTTAAAATCATCACAATTTATTTCTGAAGCGAGAAGGAAGTGAAGATTTACAAGGAGTACAGAAGAATCGTCAAGCTTTTCATCAAAGGCTTTTAATATTTCTTCTGTTTTCAAAAGCTGGTCTCTCTTCTGCTTAGGAGTTGATGCATCACGCCAGGTAGGCATATATGCAAAAACTTTTTTTCCCTCGTAACCAAGAAGCTTTTTCATCTTCTCGCCTGCTTCGGCATCGTAGAAAATATAGTTTCTCGGATAATTCGCAATAAGCGACTGACCTTTAAAAATATTTCGAAGGTCGTAGTCGTTCATAAACACATTTTTGGTAAACTCGTTCGGAAAAAGAGCATAGTCGCTCATTAAATAGTTTTTCTGAACGTTAGCAAGCGAACTAAGGCTTGATTTATTTGATTTACCCAATGTTTTAAGTGGTGTACCATGCCACGTATTAAGAAACACCTGTTCATCACGTTTATTAAAATACGGTGGAAAGGTATTATCGGTCATAATATATTTTGCTGTTGCAAGATATTTACAATATGACTTTGAATTACGGCATGACAAAATAACATTATTAAATCCGTAAAACGCCATACGTGACTCGGCTTTTTGCAATGTATTTTCTGTTACTACAAAAACAGTTTTGTATTCTGCCCAACGGGGATTAGTTTGCAATTCTTTAAGCATTGCAAACATATTACCGTTAATATTGGAGCCCTGACCACCTTCAACAAGAACGAGCTTTTCATCAACAGGAAGCTTACAATATTCTATGTATCGGGGTTCAATGTTGCTTTTAACGTTTTTAAATTTGTTTAAATATCTTTTAAGTACCACTTAAAACGTTCCTTTCAAAAAGGTTTTTTCAGGTCTGTGGAACCTGGTCAACACCACTTACAGCCTCTTGAAGTTGTAAATCATTTTTGATTTGAGTTGTAGAAACACCGGGTGTTCTTTCAAGGAACACTACATCACAATATTCTTTAAGATAATCGAACTTGTCACTATCAGCCCAATCGGAGCCCATAACAACAACGTCGATTTTATAATCTTTAATATCCTGTACCTTTTGTTCCCAATTGTTTTCAGGAATTACAAGGTCAACATAACGAATTGCTTCAAGCATTTTTTTACG
>JAZOSL010000113.1:0-13518 GCA_045657085.1 Acutalibacteraceae bacterium
GTAAAGGTTTCAAGGCAGATAAGGTCTGCACCTGCTTTTTCACCTGAAACTGCAACTTCTTTATAGACCTCATAAGCCTTTTCAAAGGTCAGATCCCCTGCAGGCTCTAAAAGCTTACCTGTCGTGCTTACATCAAGGGCAACAAGGGTGCTTGTCCCTTCTGCCGCTTCCTTTGCAAGGGAAATTGCTTTAAAAATCGACTCTTCTACGGTATATTTTGAGTTTTCCAGCTTTATTGCATTTGCACCAAAGGTATCTGCAAAAATAATATTACTGCCTGCATCAATATATGAACGGTGTATTTCCTTTACCCATTGGGGATGATCAAACACAGCTGCTGCTGTGTCTTCATAAGGTAAAAGTCCTTTTTTAATAAGCTCTGTACCGAAGCCACCGTCAAGTAATATAAAATTTTCTTTAAGCAGATTTTTAAACATAGATATCACTTTTATACGTTATTATTTTTTACTCTTTCCATAAAATCGGAGCATTTGGGAACAACAAAGGTAATTCCTTCTTCTATTATTTCAAATGTGCTTTCCGTTACGTACTGTGTTTCACCGTCAACGTTAACAGCAGCAGGTTTAGCACTCTTGATATTGATTTTCTTACCACGTTTGAAAATTGTTCTGTCCCAACCAAGGTGTTCGCCTCTTTTATATTTGTTAATAAGAGTGAGAAGCTGTATTCTGGGACAATCCTTTTTAACTATAATAAAATCAAGAAGACCGTCATAGGTAAGTGCTTTAGGTGCTGCCATATAGCCACCACCGTACCAACGTGAGTTTGCACCAACACAGAAAAGTACGTCACTTGTGAAAGGCTCTTCATCGTCAATTGTAATTGTGAATCTGCTTTTCATCTTACCGATAAAGCAGAAAAGAAGTGCTGCTGTATAGGCTGCTTCACCTGAAAGGAATGGGAACTTTTTAAAGTAAGCCTGTTTTGCACATATTTCAGCATCAATACCCATTGAGCATTGATTTATCGCGTATTCATCACCACATTTTATAACATCAAACTTCATAGGTGTTCCGTTTACGTGGTCGGAAACGTTTCTCAAGCTCTTTTTATCACCAAAAATTCTTATAAAGTCGTTACCGCTACCCAGGGGGAAAGCTGCAACCTGAGCATTTTCGTGACAGGCACAAGCATTTACAACCTCATAAAGTGTTCCGTCACCACCACAAGCATAAACTCTTATAGGCTCGCCCTTTTCAACTTGTTTTTTTGCATATTGATATCCGTCACGGGGTGCTTTAGTAACGTAAATTTCGTAATCTTCAATACCTTCGGCTTTCATACACTCTATAATGCCGTCAGAGCATCTTTCGTAAGAAATTCCTTTGCCACATACCGGGTTGATAATAAAAAGATGTTTCATAATAAATCTCCTAACTTTTTTCAATCCTTAAATCTTTATTTGAAATACATATGAAGTCGACATTTAATCATACCGTTATAAAGCTTACGGCTTTTATCTGCTTTTCTGCCGAAACATTCTTCAAATTCTTCATCAGGGGTTATTATATAATAACTCCAACCGTGAGATTTGTCGAAAACTCTGCCCATTTCTTTGTAAAGACGTTGAGCCTCTTGTAAATCTAAAAGTCTTTCACCGTAAGGTGGGTTACAAATAACCGTACCTCTTTCACTGAGTTTTTTGAAATCCTTAATATCTCTTTTTTCAAAATGGAGCTTTTTACCAATGGGTAGTCTTGATGCATTTTCAACAGCTATTTTTATAGCTTCGGCATCAATATCTGACCCGTAGCCTATAAAATCGGTATCAACCTTCTCAAGGCTTATTGCCCTTTCTTTTTCTTCCTTCCATATATTTTTAGGAAGAACGTCAAACCTTTCTGCTGCAAAGTGACGGTTAAGACCCGGTGCAATATTATGAGCATAAAGTGCACCTTCAATAAGAAGAGTACCACTACCACACATAGGGTCGTACATTGTGTGGTAATGACGAAGCTTTGCCAATGCACAAATTGATGCAGCAAGAGTTTCTTTTATTGGTGCTCCGTTTTGTGAAAGACGGTATCCCCTTTTATGAAGCCCTGCACCTGTTGTATCTATAAGAAGTGTAGCTTTATCATTCATTATTGAAAACTGAATCTGATGTACGGGTCCTGTTTCGTTAAACCATGAAATACCGTATTTTGATTTGAGACGCTCAACAACAGCCTTTTTGATAATTGCCTGACAGTCGCTCACACTGAAAAGAGTTGATTTTAGAGAGTAACCCTTTACAGGGAAAGCATCGTCCTTGCCAATCCATTCTTCCCAAGGTAAAGCCTTAACACCCTGAAACAATTCTTCAAATGTTTTTGCAGTAAAAGAACCGATTAAAATTTGAACTCTTTCAGCAAAATGAGAACAAATATTAACTCTTGCAAGCATATTTTCGTCACCCGAAAAAAGAACTCGTCCGTTTTCGGCAGCAACATTTTCAGCACCTAAAAAGCGAAGCTCGTCGGCAATAACGCCTTCTACACCTAAAAGGCATGGGATTACAAAATTGATATTCATTTAGTCTTTCCTTCCTGAGTTATGCTAAATTTACGGTAAACCAGAAGGTTACACCGTTTTCTTTGTTTTCAAAACCACATTCACAGCCGTGGTTTTCGGTTATTGATTTTACTATTGAAAGACCAAGACCAAACCTGCCTTCTGCTCTTGAATGGGCTTTATCTGCCCTGTAGAAAGAAGTAAAAATTAAATCCTTGTCTTTTTCATCAACAAAACTGCCTGTATTGAAAACGTTGACTCTTACTTTGTTTTCAGAAAGCCTTTGTGTTGAAACTTCAATAAGCTTTTCGCCCCTTGCGTGGCTACTTGCATTAAGAACGATATTTGATAAAACAATTGTGTATTGATTTTCATCTGCCAAAACAGAATAATCTTCATTTAAAATATGCTTTGCCGTTACGCCCTTTTCTTCAAAAATCGGTGTGGCAGCCTTTATAAATTCTTCTACCATTTTATTCAGGCTGAATTCTTTAATTTCCGGCTTTTTAGATCCTGATGAATACTGCGATTGCTCAAGCATACTTAACACAAGGTTATTCATTCTGTCTGCTTCGTGCATAATAATATCGCAATATTCGCTTACACTGTCATTTTCGCCATCCATACTCATTTTAAGACCTTCGGCATAGCCTCTTATAATCGCAATAGGTGTTTTTAACTCGTGAGATGCAGAAGAAATAAAATCTGAACGCATTTTTTCAATACGTCTTTCGTTTTCAATATCTTCCATAAGCTTTTCATTTTTCTCTCTCAGCTCAGTTAAAGCCTTATTAAGAGAATCTGAAACCGTATTTATATTTTTTGCAAGAACACCAATTTCGTCTTTTCTGCTTATTTCACATTTATCTGAAAAATCAAGGTTTGCAATTTTGTTTGTCACGTCACTCATTTCAATAAGTGGCTTGGTAAAACGCTTTGCATAAGCAGAAATAAATACAAGAGCAAATACAAGAGCCGTTATTGAAATTGTTGTTGTTACCCTTGTTGCCAAGGTTGCATTTTCTTTAATCGGGTCCTTTTGAGCTGTTATTTCAATATGATAGCCGTTCTCGAAATTTTTACCGTAAACAATATACTGTGTGGTACTGCCGTCAGTTGAAACAACGTTAAAATAGCTGCCGTCTTTATTTTCTTTTCGGCTGATAACGTTTATTTTATTACCTGAAATAAAATTGCTTCTGCCTTCATAAAGATAATTATCAACGTTGTCATATAAATCTATACTTACACCCTGCTGCGCTTCAAATTCCGAAAGCAACGGAAAGTAATCTGAGCCTGCATTCTCGGCATCCTGTGCCATAGCACTCAAAGACCTTTCAACATTCCAGATATAAACACTTTCAATAAGCTGTGAGTTTGCAACAGATATACCAATAAGACAAACTGCAATAATTGCTGCAACCTGTAAAAAAACCTTGGTTCTTATACTTATTTTTCGTATCTTCATTTACTCACACCCTTTCTTGAAAATTAAAAATCACTCATCATTTTTAGCAAGCTTATAACCTGTACCGTAAACGGTTTTAATATATTTTGTTCCCCAATCACCAAGCTTTGTACGAAGCCTTGCAACGTGAGAATCTACAGTTCTGAAATCACCTGTATAATCTATTCCCCAAAGCTCGTCTAAAAGCTTGTCCCTGGTGTAAACTCTTCCGGGATAAGAGCATAATTTGCAAAGAATTTTAAATTCTTTTAAGGTAAGGTCTATTCTTTCCCCGTTTATAAAAACCTCGTGGGCTGTTTTTACAACCCTGAGCCCGTCAATATTGTATTCATCCTCTGATGAAACAGTCTTTTCAACAGGTGATGCCCCTCTTTTAAGAAGAGTGTCTACCCTTCTCATAAGCACAGCAAGTGAAAATGGTTTTGTAACGTAATCGTCTGCACCTGATTCAAAGCCCATTATCTGATCAAAATCCTGAGAACGTGCCGAAACAAGAATAACCGGTATACCACTTGTTTCACGGATTTTTTTACAAACCTGCCAACCGTCAATTTCGGGCATCATAATATCTAAAAGGGCAAGACTGATATCTTTATTACTCCTGAAAAGCTCAAGAGCCTTTTCACCGTCTTCTGCTTCTAAAACCTGATGACCTTCTTTTTTAAGGCAATCCCCTATTAACTTTCTTATAAGCTGTTCATCATCTGCAACAAGAATCTTTGCCATAATTTCACCTTATAGTAAACAAAGTTTATTTTTCTGTACCCATATAAACGGGACAAACCTTCATACATATTCCGCAAACGGCACCCCTGCCGATTTTCTGATATGCTTTTTTCATATATTCACTGCATACAGCAGGGCTGAACATATCTTCCCTGACCTTTGCATCTTCAAATCTTACACCAAGAATTGCCCCTGACGGACAAGCTTTAACACATTTATCGCAATTAATACAAGGGTTATCTTCTGAAATTCCGTCACCTTGAAGCTCACAATCAGTAAAAAGTGTTCCGAGACGAACTCTTGCACCATATTTTTTGTGAAGGAACAAGCAGTTTTTACCAATGTTGCCAAGACCTGCTTTATGGGCTGCTTCTTTATGAGAATATCTTCCGCTGAATGGTGTATCCGGCATACTCTGAGAACCGGCAACAGTAATATAACGGTAACCCCTACCCTGTAAAAACAGACCTAAATCCAACAACGTTCTGTCAATAAAAGCATTAACCGATCTGTAATGGTTAAAATACGTTGGTGTCGGTGCTCCGTCGATTTCATCAATAATAGCATCTGAAAGCCTTACCACTATACTGACTGCATATTTTAAATCACCTGTGTCGCTGTTATCAATATAAGAAAAACCAACGTCACTTACGCCCTTAGAAAATAAAAATTCTTTTATTTCTTTTTCAAGCATTTTCTACCCTCATTTTTTCCATACACAAAAGAACCTTTTCATTCATTTGCTGACATTCTTTTAAAAAGCTCTTTGCATTATCTTTATTTAAAATAAATTCAACTGCACTTCTTGCCTCGTTACCCATAAGAAAACGTTTTTCTGTTTCAGGCACAAGAAGTAAATCTTCACCATCATTCTTATAGAAGTATACGTTATCAAGCTTAGATATGCTGCCGATAGTAACCGTTCCTTCGTCACCCATAATCTGTGAAGATGCCCTGCTTTGACCAACCTTTGAATATGTAATTGTTACAAGCTTATCTTCATATTCAAACACTGCACTGCCACAACCATCGGCACCTGTTGAAAGAAAATGCTGACAGGGAGTAATTTTTACAGGCTCACCAAATAAATCAATTACGGGGTAAACGCAATAAATACCCAAATCGTTAAGAGCACCGGTTTTTAATTCGGGATTGAATATGTTTGGAAGCTCGCCGTTTTTTAAAGCTTGGTATTTTGAAGAAAGCTGTGAAAAATCAATATTTGCACTTCTTATGTTACCGAGACTACCAACAATTTCTTTTAAAATTCTTCTTGCAGGTGAATGCATATACATAATTGCTTCAAAATATACAAGACCTCTACTGTTTGCAAGGTCGCATAATTCTTTGAACTCCTTAGCCGTTACGGTTACAGGCTTTTCGCATATAACGTGTTTGCCATTTTCTAAAAGAGCTTTGCTTTGCTCATAATGGCAAGAGTTGGGACTCGCAACGTAAACTAAATCAGTATCTGACTCCAGAAGCTCATCGAATGATGAAAATGCTCTTAAAGCACCTGTTTTATTTTTGAATTTTTCGCCTTTTTCATAATCACGTGAATAAACACCGTCAAGCACAAGTTCCTTTACAAGACCTGCACCCTCAATGAAGGATTCTGTTATCCACGATGTTCCGATTACGGAGTATTTTATCATTTTTATCGTCCTTTATTTTTCTGCTTTGCCAAAAAACTGTTTAATTGCTGAAGAAGAAAGAGTATTTGAGAAGAATCCCAGAGTTTCTTTTAATCTTGACTGTGGTGAAATATCCCAATCTTCTTTTGGTGCAGGTGTTATACTCATACCATTTAAAATGTCACAATAAAATTCTGTAGATTTAAGGAAATTTGCATATCCCTTTTTATTCACACCGTTCCATCCCGTTTCAGCTACTGCAAGCCAACGCGGGAAACACATATAAGTCATTTTATTAAAATCTGTAACGTACTCTGTCCATATAGGTGACTCGACACCAATAACAGACGCACCACCCAAAGAAGTAAATCCGTTTATTTTTCGTGGGTCAAACATATACACACTTTTCAAAGGATGCATACCATAAGGGTAGTCCACGTAATAAGGTGTAAAGCATTCGGCAATTATAGGATTGCCACCGTTTGCCCATTCAATTGAAGCTTTTGTTTTATCTCTCCATAAGGCAACCGTAACGTTATCTTTTTCAACGTTGCCACCTTTTATGGCTTCATTCCAGCAAATTGCCTTTTTGCCTTTTTTCTTTAAATAAGCCGCTGCTTCGTTAGTTAAATAGCCCTGAAGCTGATCCATATTCACAAGACCCAGCTCGTTAAGCTTATCTTTGCATTTTTTACATTCGCACCAACGGGTTTTTGGAGCTTCGTCGCCACCGATATGTATGTAATCGCCTGTAAAAATCTCGCAAAGCTCATCTAAAACAGCATAGACAAGTTTTAAGGTTTCAGGGTTACCTGCACAAAGAATATCTTTGAAAATACCTGCTGTTGTTTTTGGCGTAATTTCTTCACCCGTACAAGAAAGCCCGGGGTAAGCAGCAAGCACAGCACTTGTATGACCCGGAAAATCAAATTCAGGAATAACTTCAATATGCTTTTCTTTACAGTAAGCAACAATGTCTTTAAGCTCATCCTTTGTATAGTAACCACCATACGGATTATTGTCGTTTTCACCCCTGCCGAAGTTTGAAGACGGTCTTACGGACCCGACTGTTGTAAGCTCAGGGTAAGATTCTATTTCAACCCTGAAGCCCTGGTCATCTGAAAGGTGAAAATGAAATTTATTTAATTTGAAATATGCTGCGCCGTCAATCATTTTTTTGATTTCATCAACTGTGAAAAAATGACGGCAGGAATCTATCATAAAGCCTCTGTAAATAAACTCAGGCTCATCATATAAATACATATAAGGCAAACAGCCCCTGTAGTTGAGCATAAGCTGTTTTAAGGTGAGCTCACCGTAGTATAAACCCGTATCATCAGCACCTTCAATAAGCACACCGTTTTCATCAACATTTATGCGATAGCTCTCTTTTTGTGAAAGCTCTGCTGTTTTTCTTTTTGTAATTTTCGGCATACCTTTAACAGGAAAATAAAGCATACCTTTTTTTAGTTCAATGTTTTTCGGTTGTGGACAAAGATACATAAGCTCACCCCGTCTTTTTGGCATATAAATATACACTATAATAATACTATTTATATATGTAAAATGCAAGAAAAAGTTGATATGTATTGCAACCCGTATTATTTTTTGGTAATATAAAGCAAAAATAATCAAAGGTTTAGTTTTATGAATATATATACCCTTTTCAAAAAATATAAAGTCAAAATAAAAAACGATAAGATTTTCGATCCTATAAGAAATAAATTTGTTGCTTTAACACCAGAAGAAAGCATACGTCAAAAAACGATTTCTTTTTTGTTGAGTTATATGAATATACCGGCTGATAAGCTTTGTGTTGAAATTGCTTTAAGCTCGTTTGGTTTAATAAACAACAGAAAAAGAATAGATATCGGAATTTTTGACAATGACCATGAATTAATTGGCATTGTGGAATGTAAAGCAAATTATATAGGTTATGGTGAAGCTCCATATATACAAGCGCTTGATTACGTATTATCTTTAGGGGTAAAGTATTACTTTGTTGTTGATGGAGAAGATTTTGTCGGCTATCATTACGATTCTTCAAATGACCAATTTGTAAAGCTTGAAAGTATACCTGTATACAACAATCTTCTAAGCTTATAAAATTTCAAAGACGGTGCATCTGCCTTCGAAGGAAGATACACCGTCTTATTTTAATATAAATCACCAATCACAAGGATTTTGCCATTTGTTATTTAAAATTTTCTGTAAGTGTGGCAAACACTACTCTATCCACGCACCCAGAAGAAGCTTGTCAAAAAGTCTTACTTCTGCTGAATAAATATAGTAAGTTGTTATTGAGTCGTTATCGGGATCGGTTTTTGAATCCATCAAATACGTTACCGTATAACCTAAACCTGTATATTTTATACTACTGTCAGTATATCTTTCGCCAATTGTTATAACAGGCTTTTCACCTTTATTTCCAGGGTTAGAAAGCCTTATTGCTTCAATACCCCAAAATGTAGCTAATACTACAACAATTATTGCAATAACAACAGAAATTATTTTTATTCTTTTTTTCATAAAACACCTTTATCAATTAAGGGTCATACTTGCATTAAGATTTCCCGTAGCCTTATCAAATGAGCAAAGTAACCCTTTTTCGTTCTGTGTGTAACCGTAAACTACGTTACCTATATAAGTTACTCTTGAAAAACCACCTACGTATGCAGTCTGCGGAGTAACAGTATAATTCCCTATCTGTTCAAGAGTTTTATCTGTTTCGTTTACCTTGACTGCAAAAACTCCTGCCGTATGTCTATCAAAAGTAATTTCATCGTAAGTGTAGTAAGTTAAAACATACTGATTTTTGTAGTACGGGATATACATAGTTTTACTTTCACTATCCCAACACAATGCCTTATGGGTGTAATAAGCATCTGATTCAATATAGGAGCTCAAGGTTTCTGAAGAAACGGCATCAAGAGTTATTTTTGAACTTTCCTTTGGATTTTTCGGGTCACTTACATCGAAAAGTGAAACCTTTAAGCCACCGTTCGTACCCGTATCCGTACCATCTCTGCCTACACCTAAAACAAGACCGTCAGATACAGGGTGAAGATAGGTTGAGAAACCGGGTATTTTAAGCTCACCTAAAATAACAGGTGCTTCAGGATTTGATAAATCAATAACAAAAAGTGGGTCTGTCTGAATAAATGTTACTACGTAGGCAGTATTACCTGTAAATCTTACAGACTTAATTGTTTCACCCTTTGCAATATCCTTTAAAAGACCTTTTGTTTCAAGATTTTCATCAAGAACGTAAAGCTGATTTACAAGGTTATCACCCCAGTTACCACTTGTAGTAGCAATACGAAGGTAGCCGTTATATTCGTCAATACTGAACTGATTTAAGGCTGTACCGTCAATAGTTGCACTCTTTAAATATTCGATATTATAATTTCTTATATCAAACTTATAGATCTGTGTTTTCATTGTGGAAGAAGCTCCGAAAACTGCTTCTGCCATATCCTTTGTTTCGTATTTTGAGCTTGTTGCATAGAGAGTTTCGGTTGTGCAATAAACGTTATTGCCTGCACCTAAAACGGCCTTTGTTTTCAAAGTTTCCTTATTGTCAACGTCCATAACGGATGCTACAAGGTAAGACGTGTTATAAACTTCTTCCATTATACAGATACAAGAATTTGAAATTCTCTCAAAATCCTTACCGTCTGTGCTTATCTCAGGCACACAGTTCTTTTTAACCTGATTTTCATCCCCTGAGATATCTACGTAATAGTTTGATAAAACTACAAGCTGGTCACCTATAAGACGTGAAGAAATATAACTACCGTCCTGATAAATTCGCCATTCTTCTACAGGGTTGCTTCTGTCCGAGATATCGTAAGATACTGCCATAGTAAGGCTTTTACCTCTGTAACCAAAATAATAGCTTCTAAATTTTGCATTACCTAAAGCAATTTTACCGTTTTCATCATCTGTTCTTTCACTACAATTGAGAATTGCAAAAAGCTTGTTGCCTGAAACGTAAATTTCCTGCACTCTCATAAAATAAACATTTTCGTTTTCAGGCTTTGCAACGTTTATTTTTGAAACAGTATTGAAATTACCGTTTTCGGTAGGCTCAATTATTGAAATTGTGCATTGATATTTTAATTCAGGTAATTCCTGTTCATTTGTTTCTTCGTTTTCTTCAGGTGCTTGTGTTTCCTGAGACTGTGTCTGAGCTTCACCTGTCGTGTCTGTCTGATTTTCAGGTGTTTCTTCGGTAGTTACAGCTTGTGGATTATAACCGGGAGAAACCTGAACTGTTCCGCCGGAAGTAACATCTGTTAATTTTTCATTTTCAAAAACGATTTTTTCTAATTCCTGATAATAAGTATCCCAATCGGTATTTTCAGGGTTTACAACGTAAAGGTATTTACCGTCATTTTTAATGATGTCGGCTTCACTTACACCCTGCACCTGCTCATTTGTTTCACCGTAATTCTTGTTTGTGGTCTGTACTGATACGGCACCTTTATTTTCTGAATAAGAACCGGTAGCACTTTCGGGTGCAGCAGTTGCATTATCCATAGCAACACCGTCTTCAAGAGTTGCACCGAAGAAATTCAGATTATATCGTAATCCCGTTTGATATTTGCTGTATTTTTTCGCATAATCTGCAAAAAGATTTTCAATTTCACTATAATCTTCGGGAGTTGCAGGCTCTTGGTTTACAACACTGTCTTCAATTTTAACGGGAATTTTATCCCACGGTCTTATAATTACAACAGACGTAACTGCTATAATTACTGCTGCAACTGCAGAAAGACTTCTGAATAATATTTTTCTTTTTCTTCTGTTTTTCTTTATAGGCGCTACTTCATCAATTGGTGTAACGTTTTGGGGAATTTCTTTTAATTTTTCTGCTATTTTTTCAGATTCAAGACCTTGGGGAAGGCTGATGTTTTCTACATTCTGCAAGTTTTTGTTCATAACTTCAAGTTCTTGGGCTGAAAGAATTTCGTTACTTGAATTATTGTTGTTTTTCTCGTTCATTTCCGACTCTCCTTTCAAGAAAGAATATCCTTTAAAGCCTTTAAGGCTCTCTGTTGTCGCGAACGTATTGTACCCGGTGGCATACTGAAAATTACAGCAAGCTCGTGACTTTTAAAGCCACCGATTATTGAAAGAATAATTATTTGTGCATCGGGTGGGGTAAGCTTTGACAACGCCTCTTTTAATTCTGCAGTATTAATCAAAGAATCGTCAAAATTACCTTCCATATTATCAACAAGGAACTCGTATTCTTCTGCAGGCAGAATATCGGGTTGCTTGTTTTTTGAAATAAGAATTGTTTTACATTTATTGGAAAGAATTTTAAAAAGCCATGGCTTAAAAAGAGTTTCATCTTTAAGGGTTTTTATACTTCTCCATGCCGAAAAAACGGCTTCCTGAACTGCGTCTTCGGCATCTTCTTTGGATGCTGTCATATATAAAGCAAATCTGTAAAGCTCTACAGCATATAAAGAATAAAGCTCTGAAAAAGCAATACTATCCCCTTTCTTTGAACGTTCAATCAAGATATAAATATTGTCTTTTGTTTCCATGAAAACACCACCTTATTCTCGGTTCAGTCGCAAGTAATAAGTAATAGTAATTAGTGAAGAAATGAGCACTGCGAGCCGTTTCTAAGCTTCACAAGATACCATTGCAATTCCACAGTTTGCAATTTGTTTTCTACTCTTCATCTATATAGACACAAGAAATCTTTAAATTGTTGCAAAATCTGGAAAATTTTTTATAAAACTTCATTTTTTCAATTCTATCGTATCAATTTTCCCGTTAAATGTAAACAATAAATTAAATCATACAATATATACTATAATTTATTTGCATTAAAAGAATGTATGTGTTACAATGATATTTGTATAATTTTGTGCTATGCACTATTTAATTACGAAAGGACAAAACGTAATGTCTTTACTTAAGAAACTTTTTGGTGATTATTCTACTAAAGAAATCAAACGTATCAATGGTATCAAAGATAAGGTTCTCTCTTATGAAGAAGAGTATTCACGTCTTACCGATGAACAACTTCAGGCTAAAACTCCTGAATTTAAAGAAAGATTAGCTAACGGTGAAACTCTTGACGATATTTTACCTGAAGCTTTTGCTACCTGTCGCGAGGCTGCATGGCGTGTCCTTGGTATGAAACACTACCCCGTTCAGATTTTAGGTGGTATTATTCTTCATCAGGGCAGAATTGCCGAAATGAAAACAGGTGAAGGTAAAACTCTTGTGGCTACTCTCCCTGCTTACCTTAATGCTCTTTCAGGTAACGGTGTTCATATCGTTACAGTTAACGATTACCTTGCAAAACGTGACTCTGAGTGGATGGGTAAAATTTATCGTTTTATGGGCCTTACTGTTGGCCTTATTATTCATGAAAAAAATAACGAAGAAAGAAAAGAAGCTTATGCTGCCGATATTACCTTCGGAACAAACAACGAAATGGGCTTCGATTATCTTCGTGATAATATGGTTATGTATGCTGCTCAACGTGTACAAAGAGGTCACTCTTTTGCTATTGTGGACGAGGTTGACTCAATTCTTATTGACGAAGCAAGAACACCCCTTATTATTTCAGGTATTGGTGAAGCATCAACCGACCTTTACAGAATGACAAACGATTTCGTTAAACGTCTTAAAATGGTTAAGGTTAAAGAGCTTGACTCTAAAACTGATGCTGAAGACGTTGTAAAAGAACAAGGTGGTGACTACCTTGTAGACGAAAAAGCTAAAACTGCTACTCTTACAAAATCAGGTATTGCAAAGGCTGAAGCTGCATTTAATATTGAAAACCTTATGGATGCTGAAAACCTTACTTTACAGCATCATATCAATCAGGCTCTTAAAGCTTACGGTACAATGACCCGTGACGTTGACTACGTTGTAAAGGACGGTCAGGTGCTTATCGTTGACGAGTTCACAGGCCGTATCATGCAGGGCAGACGCTACAGCGAAGGTCTCCATCAGGCTATCGAAGCCAAGGAAGGCGTTAAGGTTGCTCACGAAAGTAAGACTCTTGCTACCATTACCTTCCAGAACTATTTCCGTCTTTATAAAAAGCTTTCGGGTATGACAGGTACTGCTATGACCGAAAGTGCTGAATTTCAGGAAATTTATTCACTTGACGTTGTTGAAATACCCACAAACAAACCACTT
>JAZOSL010000114.1:0-11138 GCA_045657085.1 Acutalibacteraceae bacterium
GTTTCTTTTCTGCCATTATATTTTCACCCCTTACTCCATTTTTCCTTCTTGTTGTGATATATAAACTTCTTTATAAATTTCGTTTCGTGAAAGAAGCTCATCGTGAGTGCCGATATCGTCGATTTTACCGTCATCAAGCACTATTATTCTGTCTGCATACTGCACTGAGTTTATTCTCTGTGCAATAATGATTTTTGTGGTTTCGGGTAAAAGATTTTTCATACCTTCTCTGATTTTACCGTCGGTTGCTGTGTCAACGGCACTTGTTGAGTCGTCAAGTATAAGCACCTTCGGATTTTTAAGGATAGCTCTTGCTATACAAAGTCTTTGCTTCTGTCCCCCCGAAACGTTAACACCACCTTGACCCAGGTCGGTATTATAACCATCAGGGAAGCTCATAACAAAGTCGTCTGCCTGGGCAATTTTTGCAGCAGCACGTATTTCGTCTATAGTAGCAGTTTCGTTACCCCAACGAAGGTTTTCTTCAATAGTACCTGAGAAAAGGACGTTAGTCTGTAAAACCATTGAAACGTTGTCACGAAGCTCCTTTAATTTGTAGCTTTTTACGTTTACACCACCAACAAGAACTTCACCTTCGCTGACGTCATAAAGCCGTGGAATAAGCTGAACAAGGGAGGATTTTGCACTACCCGTACCACCGATGATGCCAATGGTTTCACCTGATTTTATCGAAAAATCAATATCTTTAAGCACGTTGTTTTCTGCATTTTGGCTATATTTGAATGATACATTTTTGAACTCGATGCTGCCATCTTTTACGGTTAAGCCTTCGTTGGCAGAATTATCATTGATGTCGGGTGTTTCCTCTAAAACCTCAGAAACACGTTTCATTGAGGTTTTTGCCATAACCGACATAACAAATATCATTGATATCATCATAAGTGACATAAATATCTGTTGAATGTACGTAATAAAGCTCATTAAGTCACCTAACTGCATATTGCCGCCAAGGATAAGCTTTGAGCCAACCCAGAGAATGAGAATAATACAAGAGTAAATAGAAACGGACATAATAGGACCGTTAAGAATAATAAGCTTTTCTGCGAAAATTGATGCATCCTTAAGCTCATCATTGGAAACCTTGAATTTGTCTTTTTCGTGCTTTGCTCTTACAAATGCCTTTACAACACGTATAGCAATAAGATTTTCTTGAATAGATGTGTTGAATTTATCGTATTTTTTAAACATTTTTGTAAAACGTTTGTGAGCTGCTGAGCCTATAAGAAGAATAAGAGCAAACATAATGGGCGCTATACACATAAAGATAAGCGATAATTTTTTATTGATACTGAATGCCATTACGATAGCCATTGAAAACATAAGAGGTGACCTTACAAGCATACGTATAGCCATCATAAATGCATTTTGAATCATATTAATATCAGTAGTCATTCTTGTAATAAGAGAGCCGGTAGAGAATTTATCAACGTTTGCAAACGAGAAATCCTGAATCTTTTTAAAGATACCGAATCTTAATTCTGCACCAAAGCCCATACCTGCTTTTGCTGCAAAGAATGCCGCTGCTGCACCACAAGCAAGAGATATACAAGCAAGCCCTAACATAAGAGCACCTAAAGAAATTATAAGATCGGTGCCTGTTTTATCAGCAAACCCGAGATTTATAAGGATATTCGCTATAAAGCTATCCTTTGATGAAATTGGCTGACCTGATATTCCACAGTCAACAATCACAGACATAAGAAGAGGGATAGTTACTTCAATTAATACCTCTAAAACTATTGATAAAGGCGAGAGAAGGGCAAACCATTTATATTTTCCCGCATATTTTAAAAGATTTTTAATCATAAAGCTTTTTCCTCCTCTTTTTTATGATTATATTTTTTGTGGCAGAAATCACCATTGTCAAGATTATTGTAAAGGCGTTTCATTAAATTATTGAGAGATTCGCATTCCTCATCTGTAAAATCTTTAAACATTTCACGGTCTGTACTGTCGCAGATTTCTCGGAACTTCTTTATTGCTGCAAGACCGTTTTCGGTAACCGATAAGCGATTTTTTCTCGAATCATTTTTATCAGCGATACGTGAAATAAGCCCTGATTTTTCAAGTCGTTTTATAGATGTTGCTACACTTGCAGGGGAAATATGCAGGCTGTTTGCCAAATCCTTTTGTGTGCATAAATTATTATTCATAATGTATTCTAAAATCATAGGCTGACCATAATACAATCCTGCCTGTTGAGCCGATTTTGTAATTCGGTGTCGGTGTATTAAGGTAGTGGAAATGATTTGATGAACTAAATCCCTGTAATCCATTACTAACTCCTTGGTATGAAAATAGTTAAACGTTTAATCAACAAGTGTATATAATACCATTTTTTAAAAAAATATTTTTACAATAAAGAAATATAACATCATATTTATTGTTTTTACAAAAAGTTCATATTTAATTTTCTATGGAAATAAATGACCTTGTTTTGATAGATTTAGTCGAAAAAGTTGTGCAAATTACACTAAAATGATTGGAAAATTTTAACTGTCGTGTAACAAAATATATCAAAATACCCTTGAAAAAACTTAGTTATTTTGATATTATTACATTGATATATTATATAAAACGGCAGGTGGAAAGATTGAGTAAGAAAGAGAATATCGAAAATTACAACGATTTTCCCCTATATGTGTTTCATCAGGGAAAGAATTTTAAAGCACAGGATTTTTTAGGTGCACATAAAATTGAAGACGGCAAATATGTTTTCAGGGTATGGGCGCCTAATGCAGAGAGAGTTTTTGTTGTAGGTGATTTTAATTTATGGAATGAAGAAGCATCGCCAATGACAAAGCTTAACGATGCAGGCGTGTGGGAAGCATACATAGACAGCGTTAAAAACTTTGATGCATATAAGTTTTTGATTCACACCAAAGAAGGTAGAAGGCTTTATAAAGCAGACCCGTATGCAAGACACGCTGAAACACGTCCGGGTACAGCTTCAAAAATATTTGAAAGCAGTTATAAATGGCGAGATTCTTCGTGGCTCAAAAAAAGAAAAGAAACAAGCGTTTATAAATCCCCCATAAATATTTACGAGGTGCATTTAGGCTCATGGAGACTGTTTGAAGACGGAAACACCTTAAGTTATCGAGAACTTGCAAAACAGCTTGTTTCATACGTTAAAGATATGGGCTACACTCATATCGAAGTTCTTCCTGTTGCCGAGTTTCCTTTTGACGGCTCCTGGGGGTATCAGGTCACAGGCTATTTTGCCGTAACATCGAGATACGGTACACCTGATGATTTTAAATTTTTCGTTGATGAATGTCATAAAGCCGGCATAGGTATTATAGTGGACTGGGTACCTGCCCACTTCCCCAAGGATGCCCATGGACTTGCCGAGTTTGACGGCACACCCTGTTATGAATATGCAGACCCTAAAAAGGGCGAGCATCTTGACTGGGGTACAAAGATTTTTGACTACGGCAGAAACGAAGTACAAAGCTTTTTAATTTCAAATGCTTGCTTCTGGTTCGATGAATATCACGTTGACGGTTTAAGAGTTGATGCAGTTGCATCTATGCTTTACCTTGATTACGGCAGGGAAGACGGTCAATGGATACCTAATCAGAATGGCGGTAACGAAAATCTAGAAGCCGTAGCATTTTTAAAACAGCTTAACGAAACTGTTTTTAAAGAACATAGTGACGTTATGATGCTTGCCGAAGAAAGTACAGCATGGCCACTTGTTACAAAGCCTGTTTATATGGATGGTTTAGGCTTTAATTTTAAATGGAATATGGGTTGGATGAACGATATTTTAAAATATTTTTCATTAGACGGTATCTATAAAAAATACAACCACGACCTTATAACCTTCTCATTTTTCTATGCCTTCAGTGAAAATTTTGTTTTACCTATTTCTCACGATGAAGTTGTTCACGGAAAGCTTTCACTGATAAATAAAATGCCGGGTAACTACAACCAGAAATTTGCAAGTGTAAGAGCATTTTTAGGTTATATGTATGCCCATCCCGGTAAAAAGCTTCTGTTTATGGGTACTGAGTTCGGTCAGTTTATTGAATGGGACTATAAAAAAGGTCTTGATTGGATTCTTCTTGATTATGAAATGCACGTTTTATTGCAGGATTATGCAAGAGAGTTAAATAAATTCTACAAAAAGAACTCGCCACTCTGGCAGATAGATTACAGCTGGGAAGGCTTCAATTGGATAGTAAGTGACGATAACACAAACTCTGTTATTGCATTTACAAGAAGTGATGAAAACGATGAAAAAATCGTGGCAGTCTGCAACTTTACACCTGTTATGAGAAATGATTATAAAATAGGCGTTCCCGATGCTGAAAGCTATGAGCTTGTTTTCAATTCAGATGCTAAAAAATTCGGTGGCTCAGGTGAAAGGTTAAAGAAAACCTATACCACTAAAAAAGGTGAAATGCACGGCTATGACAATTATATTGAGCTTTCATTACCACCAATGACAACACTTTATTTTAAGCAAAATAAAAGAATTGTCGAACCTGAAAAAATCAAAAAAGCAGCTGTAAAGAAATCAGCTAAAAAGAAAATTGATAAATAATAATTATTGACATAAATCGAAAGGAATGTGACACAAATGGCAAAAAAGACTGAATGTATTGCAATGCTTCTTGCAGGTGGTCAGGGCTCAAGACTCGGCGTACTTACAAAAAATATTGCAAAACCTGCTGTTCCCTACGGTGGAAAGTACAGAATTATCGACTTCCCACTTTCAAACTGTGTAAACTCAGGTATTTATACCGTTGGTGTGCTTACTCAGTATCAGCCTCTTGAACTTAACGACTATATCGGTAACGGTGGTCCTTGGGACCTTGACAGAGCAAATGGTGGCGTTCATATTCTTTCCCCTTATCAGCAGATAAAGGGAACTGAATGGTATAAAGGTACTGCAAATGCTATTTATCAGAATATTCAATTTATAGACAGATATAACCCTGAATATGTAGCAGTTCTTTCAGGTGACCATATTTACAAAATGGACTATGCAAAAATGCTTCAGTTCCATAAAGAAAAGGATGCTGCTTGTACAATAGCTATGCTTGAAGTTCCGTGGGAAGAGGCTTCACGATTCGGCCTTATGTTTACAGATGATGACGGAAGAATCACAGCCTTTGAAGAAAAACCAAAGAATCCTAAGAGCAACAAGGCTTCAATGGGTGTTTATATGTTTACCTGGGAAAAGCTTCGTCAGTATCTTATAGATGACGAAAACGACCCCAACTCTTCAAACGACTTCGGTAAAAACGTTATCCCTGCAATGCACGAAGCAGGCGAGAGACTTTTTGCATACGGCTTTGAAGGCTACTGGAAAGACGTTGGTACAATAGATTCTCTTTGGGAAGCTAACCTTGACCTTCTTAATCCTAAAGCAAATATTGATTTAAGCGATTCTGCTTGGAAGATTTACGGCAGAGGTGCAGTAACAGCTCCACAGTACGTTTCCGATAAAGCAGTTATTGAAAACTCAATTGCAGCAGAAGGCTGTGAAATTGAAGGTAAGGTTGATTATTCAGTTCTTTTCTCAAACGTTACTGTTGAAGAAGGTGCGTTTGTAGATTACTCAATAATTATGCCGGGCGCAGTTATTAAAAAAGGTGCAGTTGTTCAATACGCGATGGTTGCTGAAAATGCAGTTGTTGAAGAAGGAGCAGTTGTTGGTGAAAATCCCGAAAAATGCGATAACCTTGAAAACTGGGGTGTAAGTGTTGTTGGTGCAGGTGTTACTGTTGGTAAAAATGCAGTAGTCAAAGCACAGTCAATGATTTCAGAAGATGTTAAGGAGGGCGAAACAGTATGATGCCGAAAAACGTTCTTGGAATAATTTATTCTAATTCTTACGATTCATCTCTTGGTGCTCTTACAGCAAGAAGAACTATGGGTTCAGTACCCTTTGGTGGCAGATATCGTCTTATAGATTTTGCTCTTTCAAACTTTGTTAACTGTGGTATTACCAAGGTTGGTGTTATTGCAAACAGCAATTTCCATTCTCTTATGGACCACGTAGGTAGCGGTAGACCCTGGGACCTTTCAAGAAAGGTTGACGGTCTTTATATGTTACCACCCTTTACACCACGTCATACTGAGCTTGACGGTAACGACAGAATTGAAGCTCTCAACAGGATTATGGATTTTATTTCTCATTCAAAACAGGAATATGTTCTTCTTGTTGACTCAAACGTAATCTGCAATATGGATTTATCAAAGCTCTTTGATTTCCACGAAGCAAAAAATGCAGATATTACAATTGCTTATGCAAACGGCAAAGCACCTAAGCTTGAAAGAACAATGGCTTTAAGCCTTGACGAAAACAGCAAGGTTACAGGAGTAGGTATTGACGTAAGAACTGAAAATGACGTAAATTATTCTGCAAATATTATTCTTGTAAGAAAAGCTCTTCTTGAAAGACTTATAGGCGATGCAGAAAGCTATGCTTATACAAGCTTTGAAAAAGATCTTATTCAGAAAAACGTTTCTCATCTTAATATTTACGGATATAGAATTGATGACTGGAATTGCACAATTGATAGCGTTGAAGCTTATTTCCAAGCTAATATGGCACTTCTTGATAAGAACACAAGAAAGAGCCTTTTCTCAGCTGAAAGACCTGTTTATACAAAGGTCAGAAACGATATGCCCGTTGTTTACGGCATCGGTTCAAAATGCGAAAACTCACTTATTGCTGACGGTTGCCAGATTGAAGGTACTGTTAGAAACAGTATTATTTTCAGAGGTGTGCGAGTTGCAAAGGGTGCAGTTGTTGAAAATTCAATTTTGATGCAGGATGCTTTTGTTGGTGAAGATGCAAAGCTTAACTGTGTGATTATGGATAAAAATACTGTTATCACACCTAAGAAAAACCTTAGTGGTGATAAGAGCTATCCATTATTTGTCGGTAAAGAGATTGTTATCTGATTTATTAAAAAATATATGATGTGAGGTGTAAAAAATGGGCATTTGTCCTGTGTGTAACTGTAAAACTGATGAGCTTGATTTTACAGAATACGGGCTTGGTGGCAAAAACTATAAAATCTGTTCTTTTTGTCAACGTCAGTTAAAAGGCTTTGAAAACGTTGGTGCTACACCAACTGAAGCTCAGTTAAAATGGCTTTCGGCAGTTATCGCAAAAGAAGCTCCCGGTAGGGATGAAGCTTTAAAAGCCGAGCTTGAAAAAATAAATGCCCGTTATTCACCAAACGTAGCCGTTGAAGGAACTTCACAGGCAACGGTTATGAATACGCCTAAGGCATACGGTGGGGCAACAGCACCACCCGTAAAAAAACAAGCACAAGCACCTGTTGTAAGTGACAATGAAATAATAAGGCAGTTACAACAGCGTGTTGAAGGTCTTGAAGCTGAAATAAGAATGATGAAAAGAAAACAGATGATTAAAAATATAATTGAGTTAGGCGCACCGTTTGTTATGCTTATTCTTCTTTTAATTGTTTTCTTTGCTTCAGGTCTTTACGACTCAGTTAAAGAGATAATGAGTATGGCGGGTATTACTGACATATCCGTGAATTTTATAAGTGATTTTTGGAGGTTGTTACAATGAAAGTTTTATACGCCGCAAGTGAAGCACTTCCTTTTATAGCTAGTGGTGGCCTTGCAGACGTTGCAGGCTCACTTCCACAGGCTTTAAGAAAAAGGCTTATCGGTTGTCGTGTTGTTATGCCCCTTTATGACGGTATAAAGCAAGAGCTTAAAGATTCAATGAAGTTTATCACAAATATTTCTGTTCCTGTTGCATGGAGAAGACAGTATTGTGGTATTTTTGAAGCCAGAGCAGGTGGAGTTATATATTATCTTCTTGATAATCAGTATTACTTTAAAAGAGATGCTCTTTACGGATTCTATGATGATGCTGAAAGATTTGCATTTTTCTCAAGAGCAATTCTTGAAATTCTTCCATATATAGATTTCAAGCCTGATATTATTCATTGTAATGACTGGCAGACAGCTCTTACACCACTTTATTACAGCACAATTTACGCAAAACAGCCCGGTTACGAAAATATTAAAACCGTGCTTACAATTCACAATATTCAGTATCAGGGTGTTTATGGTGAAGAGCTTTTAGATAATGTTGTTGGTATTGACCACGCACACAAGAGTCTTATTGAATATGATGGTGCAGTTAACCTTATGAAGGGTGGTATTGAATGTGCTAATGCCGTTACCACCGTTAGCCCATCTTATGCGAAGGAAATTCTTGACCCGTGGTATTCACACGGTCTTGATACAATTCTTCGTGAAAGAAGCTATAAATTAAGGGGTATTCTTAACGGTATCGACGTTGAAAACTATAACCCTGAAACAGATAAAGATGTATTTAAAAATTATTCTGTTGATAATATGCGTGGCAAAGCCGTAAATAAAAGAGAACTCCAGAAGCTTTTAGGGCTTCCGGAGAAAAGTGATACTCCCGTAATGGGTATGGTTTCAAGACTTGTTTCTCACAAAGGTCTTGACCTTTGCAAAGCAGTTCTTGACGAGCTTCTTTCTACAACAGATATTCAGCTTGTAGTTCTTGGTTCAGGTGACTATCAGTATGAAGAATTTTTCAGGGGCCTTGCAGAAAGATATCCCGAAAAGGTTGGTCTTTGCTTAGGCTTTATTCCTGACCTTGCAAGAAAAATTTATGCAGGTAGTGATATGTTCCTTATGCCTTCAAAGAGTGAACCCTGTGGTCTTTCACAGATGGTTGCCCTTCGTTACGGTTCTATTCCCATTGTCCGTGAAACAGGTGGCCTTCGTGACTCTGTTCGTGATAGTGGTGATGGCGAAGGTAACGGCTTTGTATTCTCATCCTACAATGCTCACGATATGCTTAACGCTATTAACAGAGCAGTTGAGGGTTATAAGGATAAAAAAGGTTGGCCCATTCTCGTTAAACGTGCTATGGAAAGCGATAACAGTTGGGGCAAATCAGCAAATGAATATATAAGAATGTATAAAGAAGTTCTCAAAGGTTGACATAAATTTTAATTTATGATTTAATTTTCAGGCAGTTTTATACTGTTAGCTGTCTTTTTGAGAATTCCTTCGATTCCTTTAATGACGGCCTCGATACTTTTCGGTTCGGGGCCGCCGTATCTTCTTGAAGTGTCGTTCTTTTCGGGAAAATCAGAAAGGTAAGATTCTGTTAAAGCAAGGCAGAATGCCTGTGCGTATTGTGGTGGCAGGTTAAACCATCTTTTTGGAATATATCCCTTTTGTGCTGCAGCAAAAAGAGTTCTGTAAATTGTTGTTGCATAAAGAATATCAGCATATTCACCTGCCTGATAAGAGCCGGCATTCATTCTTTCGTGAGTCATAATAGCTGCACGGTAAATAGAACGGGTGTTAAAAACGGAGTCTTCCTCACGGTCTTCAAGCTGTTCTGTATCGAGACCTGTACGGCTTTTGGTTCTTCCTAAAATATAATCGGCTGTAACGCCATAATATTCACATACCTTACATAAAAAAGAAAGACTGTATTCACGTATGCCTTTTTCGTAGTGAGATAAAAGTGCCTGAGATACACCTAAATCAATAGCAGCTTCTTTCTGGCTTATGCCTTTTTCGGTACGAAGCTCAACTAGTCTTTCACTGAAATTATTATTTTCCATATTTTTCACATCCTTGAAAAATTAAGCGTGTATTGTATAAATCACACGCTTCGAATATACAATTTGTATAATATATTACACTATTTAACAGGAGAATGCAATGAAAACTTATACAATTCATTTTATTCGTCACGCCCTTACACAAGGTAGCCTTGATGGTAAGTATATAGGACAGACAGATGAAGAACTCTGCAAAGAGGGCATAGAACAGTTAGAAACAATGAAAAAGGATTACGACTATCCTTATCCTGACGTTGTTTTTACAAGCTCTTTAAAAAGATGTGTACAGACTGCAAAGCTTCTTTATCCCGATAAAAAAGCAATTGAAATGCGTGGCTTCGATGAGTGCGATTTTGGTGAGTTTGAAGGTCATACAGCTGCAGAGCTAGAGCCTTACGAAGAGTTTTCACAGTGGCTTGCAGGTGGTGAAGATGCACGACCACTTAACGGTGAAAGCAACTCCGAGTTCGCAACAAGAGTGTGCGATTGCTTTGTAAAAACTGTTGACGGTATGATTAAAACAGGAACGAAAAGTGCGGCAATAATTACTCACGGTGGTGTTATTATGAGTATTCTCGCAGCATTTGGCGTACCTGAACTTCCTATGACGGAGTGGCTTTGCCCATCTGCTTGTGGCTATACAGTACGTATAACTCCAAGCCTTTGGAGTAGAATGAAAAAGTTTGAAGTTATTAACGAAGTTCCTGCAGAGCCCCTTACAGCTGCTCAGGAAGAAATGCTGTGGGACTATTACGGTGAGCTTCCCGAAGATGATGATTTCGATTGGGATAGTGAGGATGATTTACGTGTCTGATTACAGAATTTTTGCAAACCACGCTCATCTTTTTCCTAAAGATACGAAACCCAATGGTGATATAGATTGCCTTAAAAAGCTTATGGATGAATGTGAAATTGAAAAGGCTGTGTGCTTTGCACCTTTTCAGTCACAGATGGAAAGATATGAATTAACTCAGAATGCAAATGAATGGGTAGCAAGTGAAATAAAAAATGATGACCGTTTTGTTGGCTTTGGTACGGTTCATTTTGATATCGGTAACCTTAAAGATCAGGTTAAAAAAATAAAAGATTTAGGTCTTTACGGCATTAAAATTCATCCTGCTGCACAGGAATTAAAGATAGATTCACCTGAGCTTTTCGAAGTTTATGAACAAGCTCAGCAAGACAACCTTTTTATATCTTTTCATACAGGACTTCATTGGCATAGAATTGCCGACTATCAGATGCTCCTTTTTGATGAAGTAGCTTATAATTTCCCGAAGCTTAAATTCAGTATGGAGCATATGGGTGGCTATAGCTTCTTTAAAGAGGCTCTTCTTGTTATGAATAACAATTCCCGTCACGAGATTGACCACGTTTTTGCAGGGTGGACAAGTATTAATATGGAAGAGGATTCTTTTGGGAATGAAATCGAGGGTGCATGGTCTTTAACAGATAAACAGCTTTGCACCATTATTCATCAGACAGGCAATAAACGTA
>JAZOSL010000115.1:0-4991 GCA_045657085.1 Acutalibacteraceae bacterium
CCCGGTGAATGGTATCTTGACAGAACAGAAGAAAAGCTTTACTACATACCCGAAGAAAATGATACTTTAGAAAACACAGTTGTTTATGCAGCTATGAACGAAAGTCTTATTACAATTGATGGTACAAGTAACATATCATTCCAAGGTATTGATTTTATCAACACCGACTGGAATCACATTGATGGTACGCACACAGGCTATCCTTTTGATAAATCTCACGAACTTTCTAAAATCATTAAATACGGTGTTGAACATCCACAGGCTGCCTTTGAAGTACCTGCAACAATATTTGTCACAGCATCAAACGGAATCAACTTCACCGATTGTAAATTTGAAAACATTTCATACTCTGCTGTTAAATTTGACAAAGCATCAAAGGATTGTAAAATAACAAGCTGCGAATTCAACGAAATCGGTGGTAACGCAATTTTCATTAATGGCGACTTTGTTGTTCCTGCATCAACACAAAACATAGATATTACCGATTGTCATATAAGCAAATACGGCAGAATTTTCAACAATGCTATCGGTATACTTCTTACACACGCTATTGACTGTGACCTTACGCACAACGAAATTCACGATGGCTGGTATACGGGTATTTCTGTTGGTTGGAACTGGGGATATACAGATAACCCCACAAACAACATTAATATAAGCAACAACCTTATTTATAATATCGGTAACGGTTGGCTTTCCGATATGGGTGGTATTTACACACTTGGTATTCAGCCTGACACAGTTATTTCAGGTAACGTAATTTATAACGTTGGCTGTGATGAAGGTCAATATGGCTATGGTGGTTGGGGCATTTACCTTGATGAAGGCTCATCTGAAATACTCGTTGAAAAAAATCTTGTTTACGACTGTTCATCTCAGACCTTCCACCAACACTACGGTAAAGATAATATGATAAGAAACAATATCTTTGCTTTTGGTGGTGAAGGTCAATTCAGAATAACAAGACGAGAAGACCACAATTCACTATACCTTTACAACAACATTTTTGTTGGTAACGATACACCGATGTATTTTGAAACAACCGGTCTTGACTGGTTTATTGACGATAACAACTTATATTGGGATTACAATACTTTTGGCAAAACCGTATTTTCAGGCTCATCTACAAGCATTTTTAACAGCGAAAACATTCTTGGCATGAGAGGCAGAAGCTACTATAACAATGGCATTTTTGCTGATCCGTTGTTTAAAGATGCTGAAAACCGTGATTTTACTCTTGCTGATAACTCCCCTGCTTTTGATGCAGGCTTTGAGCCTTGGGAATACAATGCAGGTACAATCACAAAGTTTTAAAATATATTAGTCCGACAAAAAGACCTTGTTCACACTGAACAAGGTCTTTTAATATGTATTTTTTTGTGTCGTTCATTCCTTTATGCCAAACACAAGCTTTAAAAATCCTTTAAGGATTTTAGGACTACGACATACAACAACTTTCATAAATCACCACTCCTTAATAAGTTTACTACATATTATGAAGTAATGAAAAAAGTGTTACAACTGCCAATCCTTCAGGTCTTTAACATCATTATACATAGAAACGTAGCTGTTATGGCGATTCTCGTCTATAAAGCCGTTGTTAAGGGCATCTAATATCAAACAACCCTTTTCAACTGTATGAGAACAACTTGTAAATTTACATTTACCTAAATACTCACTAAATTCCGGAAAACAAAAAGCTAGATTTTCTTTAACAATAACTTCGCTTGTTTGTTCAATATCAAGGGATGAGAAACCCGGTGTATCTGCAACAAGACCATTGCCCACGTGATAAAGGGTCACTTCTCGTGTTGTATGACGTCCCCTGCCTAATTTATCACTTACTTCACCGGTTGCAAGAGAAAACTTTTCATCAATTGCATTTAAAAGCGAAGATTTACCCACACCTGTATTACCGGTAAAAACAGTTATACCGTCACCTATCATTTGACGCACTTTTTCAACACCATCACCTGTTTTACAGCAAACAGAAACAACAGGTATCCCTGCTTTTTTATAAATCGCTTCCAGGCTCTCAGTATCACCTAAATCACTTTTTGAAAAAACCACACAAGGTTTAATTCCTTTGTCTACTGCAATAGCCGTAAGCTTATCTATAACAAGAAGGCTAGGAACAGGTTCTTTAACAGAAGAAACAATAATAAGCGTATCTATGTTAGCTACGGGTGGACGTAAAAGAAAGTTTTTGCGTTCTTTAATTTCGTCAATTGTGTTTTCTTTATCCTGCCTTACTGTTATGGTAACCTTGTCACCTGCAAGTGGGGTGATTTTCTTTTTCCTGAAAGCTCCCCTGGCTTTACATTCATATATTTCGCCGGAGGCTTCAACATAGTAGAAGCCTCCGATACCTTTAATTATAATTCCGTCTAAAACTTTTTCCATAATTACTGAACAATAATAGTAGGTGTTGTTGATGGTTCTGTTGATTCACTGCTTGCGTCCTTTGCAATGGTAAGAACTATTGTTGTTGTTTTATCAAGATGTGGTGCTGTACTGAATATAGGAGACTGTTTTATTACAGTTCCTGCTTTTTCAAAGCTTGTTTCATATCTGACTGTTATGTTCTTATAACCGTTTGCATTAAGAGTTGTAACTGCTTCTACTTCTTCCATACCAATAACATCTACATAGAAAGCAACATCATTTGTTTTTTCTTTTGTAAATTTAACAGGCTCTCTTGTAAAGTCAATATTAGCTTCATAATAAACAGCTTCATTCAGATATACCTGAAGAACTGAATCAGACTTATTGCCACTTACACTTACAATGTAAGTGGATACTGCGTGTGTATCAACAATTTCGGTTTTAACAATTTCAGAATCAAGAACAGTTTTAACAGTTATTTTACCTGCTTTGGGTAACTGAAGTGTTTTTTCAGCATTAAGGCAACCTGAACTTACTGTAAGAACAACTGTGTCACCTTCACTTACGGGTGAACCGTCTGTCGGTGACTGACTAAGAACATAATCTTTTTCAATGCTACTGTCAGCAGTTTCGATTTTTGCAAGAGTCAATTTATTTTTTTCAAGGATTTGTTTTGCTTCTTCTAATGATTTACCTTCAAGCAAAGGCATTTTGAAAAGCTTGTTTGATGCTATATCAGCTGCATAATACACCGTAACAGATGAGCCTGATAAAACACTTGAATTTGCTTCAGGCTCAGTTCGTACAACCTGGCCAACTTCCAATGAATCACTTTCAATAGGAACTGCATTAACAATAAAGCCTAAACGTTCAAGTGAATCACATGCTTCTTTATAATTCTGCTCAACGAAATCAGGGATTATCTGACCCTCACCGGCTTTAACTATATACAGACGAATGGTTGAGCCTTTAGGTATTTCGGATCCTGCTTCAGGGTCCTGATCATAAACACAACCTTCTTCTCCATCTGTAAACGAAGCATAATAAGTTTCAAAATTATATCTTTCATTATATATATCATTGTTAAGAATATGAGATTCATAATTCATACCAATGAAATTATCAACTTCAATTTTCTTACCTACGCCTAAAGTTATGCTACCGTTTTTAAGCATTAAAAAAATAAGAGCAATAATAACAACAACCAAGGCAACAGCAACACCGGCAACAATACCAACGGTTTTGGTGTTTTTATTTTTTGACGGTTTCTTTGCAACAGGCTTTGTACGAACAGGCTTACGTGCCATTCTGTTCTGAACATCTGTAACTGCAGAGGTTGGCACAAACTCTTTCACTTCATCAGAATCAAAGCCACTGATAATTGGAGCCTTCTTTTTTTCCTGAATTATGCCGATATGTCTTGTTGGCTCTTTATCTACAAAATAAGTTCTGTAATCAAACTTAATGTTGGGGTTTCGTTTAAGTTCTTCAAGGTCTAAAAGCATTTCAGCGGCAGTCTGATATCTTTCACGTGGAAGCTTTTGCATTGCTTTCATTGTAATCTGCTCAAAGCCTACAGGAATATCAGGATTAATTGTTCTTGGAAGCTGAGCTTCTTCGTTAACCTGCATCAATGCAATAGAAACTGCACTGTCACCATCAAAGGGCAATCTACCTGTTAACATTTCGTAAAGCACAATACCCATAGAATAGATATCAGCTTTTTCATCGGTAAGTTCACCCTTTGCCTGTTCAGGGCTAATATAATGAACTGAACCTATTGCCTTTTCGGTAACCGTTTTTGTTTCACTATGACTAAAACGTGCAATACCAAAGTCGGTAACCTTAATTGTACCGTTTTCAAGCAACATTATATTCTGAGGCTTAACGTCACGATGTACAATGCCTTTATCGTGTGCATGCTGAAGGGCACGAAGAATTTGAATAACGAAGTACAATGATTCATTCCAATCAATGCCACCACATTTTTCTATGTATTCTTTAAGAGTGATACCCTCAACATATTCCATTACTATATACTGAAGCCTGTCACCGAAGCTAACGTCAAAAACCTTAACAATGTTAGGATGTGACAAAACTGCAATTGCTTTTGATTCGTTTTTAAATCTTCTGCGAAATTCTTCGTTAGCAAGATATTCATCTTTAAGAACTTTTACAGCAACAGTACGGTCATCAATGCTGTCGTATGCTTTGTAAACAATAGCCATACCACCAACACCGATAACGTCTTGTATTTCATATCTGCCGTCAAGCCTTTTACCTACATAATTTTCCATACTTACTCTCCTTGAACATCACTTGAAACCAAAACGATGGTAATATTATCGCGACCACCGTTAAGATTTGCCGTTTCAACAAGTTTTTCGGTTGAAGAATCACCGTATTCTTTTACTATATTTAAAATGGTTTCATCATTAACAAGACCATTTAAACCATCGGTACAAAGAAGAAGCTTATCACCATTTTTAACGTCAACAATATTAATGTCAACGTCAACAAAGCCTTCGATACCTACAGCTCTTGTTATTATATTTTTATCAGGATGTGTTTCAGCCTCTTCAGCTGTGATTTTACCGTTATCAACT
>JAZOSL010000116.1:0-6036 GCA_045657085.1 Acutalibacteraceae bacterium
ACGGGTATTGGTTATGAGGCTTTCAAAAATTGTATAAGCCTTACCACAATAACAATCCCCGATAGCGTAACAAGTATATATGATAATGCCTTCTATGGCTGTTCAAGCCTTGAAGAAATTACAATTCCTGATGGTGTAACAAGTATTGGTTATCGGGCTTTCTATAACTGTGAAAGCCTTACTTCAATCATAATCCCAGATAGTGTAACAAGTATAGGTTCTTATGCCTTCTATGGCTGTACAAGCCTTAAATGCGTTAACACAACAGATTTAGAAGCATGGTGTAAAATTAACTTTAGTTCATTAGATGCTAACCCTTTATGTTATGGTGCAGATTTATATTTAAACGGTGAATTAGTAAAAGATTTAGTAATACCTGAAGCCGTTACGACCATTGGTAACTATGCTTTCTACGGTTGTGAAAACCTTACTTCAATTACTATCCCTGAAACTGTAGTGTCAATAAGTGAAAATGCTTTTAAAGGTTGTACTAATCTTGAATCCTTAACAGTTAGTAACGGTTTAACCACAATAGGCGGGGTTACTTATAGCTTGAATAGCGATGGTACGTCATATTCTGCAGCTGCTGCAAATACGAGCATAGGTGGTACAGTTTATATTGCAAAAACATTTAACGGTCTTTCTGTAACCTCAATTTCTGAAAATGCTTTTAAGGATTGCACAAGCCTTAATGGTGTTAAAATACCCGATAGTGTAACAACTATAGGCACATCCGCCTTTGAAAACGCAAATATTCGGGATTTAACAATCCCCTTAAGCGTAACCGCGATTGGTGATAACGCGTTTTATAATGCTTTCTATTATGATTCAGTAGTTTATTATTACGGTACACCTTCTCAATGGGCTAATATAACTATTGGCTTAGGTAATGATACCCTTATTTCTAAACTTCGTTTTATTGCAACTGAAGAAAATAGCGTTGATATGCTTACCTTTTCTCTTAATACAGATGGGGTATCATATGCCGTTACTGATTGTAATGGAAAAGCAAAAGGCGATATTGTAATCCCTGCTACATACAACGGCTTACCTGTTGTTGAAATTGAAGATTCTGCTTTTAGAGACTGTTATTATATTAATTCGGTTGTTATCCCTTACGGCGTAACGCGTATAGGCTCAAATGCTTTTAATAATTGTAGCAACATTACCTCTATTATAGTGCCTGATAGTGTTAATACTATTGGTAGCGGTGCTTTTTATTATTGTTCAAAGCTTACCTCAATTAATATCCCTTATGGTGTAACAAATATTGAAAATAACACCTTTTATTATTGTGAAAAACTTGCTGATGTTGTTATTCCTGAAAGTGTAACAAGTATTGGTGTTGCAGCTTTCTATCTTTGCTCTAGCCTTACATCAATTATAATTCCGGATAGCATAACAAATATAGGTGATAGTGTTTTCAGCTCTTGTACAGGTCTTACCTCAATTACAATTCCAAATAGCGTAACGAGTATAGGTAATACTGCTTTCTGCGATTGTACCAACCTTACCACAGTAACCTTATCTGATAAAGGTATTTCCATAGGCTCAAGCGCTTTTTACAATACAGCTATTTACAATAACATAAATAACTGGGAAAATGGTATTCTTTATATCGGTAATCACCTTGTTAAGGCTAAAAGTACTGAGGTTTATGGAGATGTTGTTATTAAAGCCGGAACAAAATCTATTGCTTCAAAATCCTTTGAAAATTGTACAAGAGTAACAAGCGTTACATACCCTGAAGGCTTAGCTTATATCGGTAGCTATGCTTTTGAGGGCTGTACAGGTATTACTGCAATTACAATTCCTGATGGTGTAGAAACTATTGGAATCTATGCTTTTTATAATTGCACTGACGCAACATCTATTATGATAGGTGATAACATAGGAAATATCAGTAACTATGCTTTTTATAATTGCACTGACGCAACATCTATCACAATCGGTGATAACGTTAAAACTTTTGGTAACTACGTTTTCAGTAGTTGTACAGGAGTTAAAACCTTTACAGTTGGTAGTGGCGTTGAAAATGTTGGTGATAACATTTTTAACAGTACTGTTCCTATTGAAGAAATAAACGTAAATAGCGAAATAGTTTTACCTAAATTACCTCTTAATTCAAAGCTTAAAAAAGTAACCCTCGGTAACAATATCAAAACTATACCTGATTATGCTTTTGATGAGTGTACCGGACTTACCGAATTCACAATTCCTGATAGTGTTACAACTATTGGTAAACGTGCATTCTATAATTGCGATGGTCTTACAGAAATTACAATTCCTAATAGCGTAACAAGCATCGGTTATGGTGCTTTTTATAGCTGCTCTTCGCTTTCACGTGTAACAATAGGTGGTGGCTTAACCTCTTATATTTCAGGAAGTAGCGGAGAGAAACCCTTCACCAGTTGCGACAATATAGAAGAAGTTAACTTAAACACCGATTTTGCCTTAACTCCTTTCCACTTTGGTGACAACCTAAAAAAAGTAACCCTCGGCAATAATGTTACAGCTATACCTGATTATGCTTTTGATGAGTGTACGGGGCTTGTTGAAATAACAATCCCTGATAGTGTTACAACTATTGGTAAACGGGCGTTCTATGAATGTGATGGTCTTACCGAAATCACAATTCCCGATAGCGTAACAACTATAGGTGAACAAGCATTCTATGAATGTAATGGTCTTACCGAAATCGCAATTCCCGATAGTGTTACAACTATAGGTGAAGAGGCGTTTTTCAATTGTACCAATATTACTGGAAGTATAATTCTCAATAATGTAACAAGTATTGGTGCAGAAGCTTTTCGTCAATGTGATAATCTTGCTGAAGTTATAATATCCGGTACTGTTACAACTATTGGCGACTATGCATTTGCGTATTGTTATAATCTAAATTCAATTTCTTTCCCTGAAACACCAATTGAAATTGGCGAAAGAATTCTTGAAGAGTCTGCCTTTTATAATGATAACTCTAATTGGGAAAACGGGGCTCTTTACGTTGGTAAGCACCTGATAAGTTCTAACAGTAATAGCAAATTTACAGTGAAAGATGGTACAATTTCAATAGCAAAATATGCTATCAGTAGCTCTTGTTGGGAAATTACCTTACCCGAAAGTCTTCAGCATATAAGCAACGGTGCTTTTGAATATGCCGAAAATCTTGACTGTGTTTTCTTTAAAGGCTCTCAGGAGCAATGGGAAGAAATTACAATAGGCGATAATAACGACTATTTAGAAGATGCATCTTACCATTTTGGTATGAGCTCTCATATATCCGGTGACAAATGGTTTATAAGTGACGGTTATACCTGTGATGGTGATTGGGGCTATAAATATAAAATTTGTACCGTTTGTGGTGGTGAGTGTGAAAAAGTAGAAATCAGTGGTCACGTTTTCACCGACGGCTTCTGCGACTATTGTGGTGTGAGTCAGTATTATTACACAATAGAAGAGGGCAAGGTGACAATTACAGGTGTAAGATATCAACGTGAAGAAATGGTAATCCCTGAAACAATTGAAGGTTATCCTGTAGTTGAAATAGGTTGTGAAGCTTTTTATAATTGCTACGAAATGTCTTCGATTGTAATTCCTGATACTGTATTGTATATAGGCGAGAGAGCTTTTAGTGAAAACTCAAATATTACTTCAATCACAATCCCTGCTTCAGTTACAAGTATCAGTTATCGAGCTTTTGCATTTTGTTCAAGTCTTGCAGAGATTAGCTTACCCGAAACAACAATAGCCATAAAATACAATGCTTTTAACTCAACCGCACTTTATAATAACGACACTAACTGGTATAACGGTGCACTTTATGTGGATAATCATTTAATAAATGTTAGGAATGCTTTTTCTAGTGAATTTATTGTTAAAGAAGGTACTATAACAATCGCTGACAATGTTTTCAGTAATTGTGAAAACCAAAGTGCTATAAAAACTATTAAAATTCCTGAAAGTGTCAAATTTATACCTAGCAGAGCATTTTCATTATATTCACTTACTACAATTGATGTTTCAGAAAACAACCAATATTATTCAAGTGTTGATGGTGTTTTATTTAATAAATCAGTCTCTGTGTTATTGTGCTATCCCCAAGGAAAAGTAGCTAGTGAATATATTGTACCAAACACAGTTACTGAAATCGGGCCGTTTGCTTTTTATCAGTCTAGAGTTGAAGATGTAATTTTACCTAATAATTTAGCTAAAATTAGTGAATTGGCTTTTTATTTCAGTTATATAAATAAAATTGCTATTCCTGATAATATCAGCACAATCGAAAATAAAACATTTTATCATTGTTACTATTTGAAATCGATTGTTTTACCTGAAAATTTAACCATAATTTCTGATTCTGCCTTCAAAGAGTGTTATAACCTTGATTACGTTTTCTTTAAAGGTAGCGAAGAACAATGGGCTAACTTAATAATAGGTGTTTATAACAATTATCTTACAGATGCTTTAATTCACTATAACTCATCTGACCATACTGCATCTGATTGGATTACGGATACCGAACCCACCTACACAACTGAAGGTAAAAAACATAAAGAGTGTATCCATTGTAAATTGGTAATGGAAAATGATGTCATACCTGTTTTAAGTGGGTTTATTTATAAAGCAGTTGATATGAGTAGTTATAAGCTTGCGACTTACCTTGGTATTGCCACAAACGTTACTGTACCTTCAACATTCAATAACTGCCCTGTTACTGAAATAGGTGAGGGTTGCTTTAAGGATAATCAAAGGGTAACAAGAGTTATTATCCCGATAGGTGTAACAAAAATCGGTTATCTTGCTTTTATGAACTGTAAGAATTTACAGTATGTTGCAATTCCTGCAACTGTAACCGAAATCGGTATGCAGGCCTTTTATGGCTTTGAAGGTAGAATTCTCTGTCAGGAGGGTAGCGTAGCTCATCAATATGCACTCGATAACGGTATAGACTACGTTTTCCCGACTATTGAAGCAGCTGATTCAAGAAGTAAAGTTGATTTTGAGTATCAAATGATATACACTTCTGTTTCAAATTGTACCGATATTAACGAAATTATTATTACTCCAACAACAATGATTTCGTTACCTGTTGCAAAAGATGGTGCATCTTTCTACGGAACAGGGGCAACAATTACCATTTTTGACGGTGTTAACTTCAGGGGCGATTACACGATTATCGTTCAGGCAGATATGAATGGTGACGGCGTTTGTAACGTTGTTGATGCAGTAGATGCAGAACGTATGGCATCAGGTCATATGACTGCTTCTTTAGAGCAAATTTATGCTGCTAAAGGCGAGGCTAATGAGGAGTTTACTGTTAACGATTATCAGTCGGTTGTTAACTGTGCGCTTTCGGCGTAAGTTAACAAAAAATTAATTGTATAATTATTTTAAATATGGTCTGCGACAGCAAGAAATTGTTGTCGCAGATTTGCTGTTTTTGCTTTGTTTAACATTCTGTAAACACTTAAAAATATAATAAAAAACTATTGCTATATAATAGTATATTATGATATAATGAACTGTAAATTTATTGGTGGAACTATGTCCGTTTTTTAGCTTGTTTTTCTTTCGTTTTAAGGTGGTGCAATATATGGTGATTTTTGGCATTGACCCAGGTTATGCAATTGTTGGTTGTGGCATTGTACGTTACGAAAAAAACAATTTTACATTAATGGGCTACGGTGCTGTTACTACCGATAAAGATATGCCGTTTAACGAAAGGTTAAAGAAAATTTACGACGATTTAACAGAGCTTTTAGAAAAATTCAAACCCGATGCCGTTAGTATTGAAAGGTTATATTTTAACACTAACCAAAAAACAGCTATAGACGTTGCTCAGGCAAGAGGCGTTATTGTTCTTGCAGTTCAAAATGCAGGTATACCACTTTTCGAGTATACGCCTTTACAGGTTAAACAAAGTATTGTTGGCTACGGTAGGGCAGAAAAAAATCAGGTTCAAGAAATGACAAAAATGTTTTTGCATCTTGATTCAATCCCAAAACCTGACGATGCAGCCGATGCTCTTGCCCTTGC
>JAZOSL010000117.1:0-21012 GCA_045657085.1 Acutalibacteraceae bacterium
CCGCTTCTGTATTCTGGGCGTGAAGATTTTCGTTGTAATGAGAAATTTCAAGACCTGCAAAAAGAATAATAGTCTGAATAGTGTAAGCCATTTTCTGCAAGAAGCCCTTCATTGAGAAGGTTATTGACTCTGAACGGAAGCCTTGCTTTACTTCACCATAGTCAACAATATCTGCAAGGAATACTGTTTGCTGAATAAACATTGACGCAACACCGATTGAGGCTACAAGATAACATAAATTCATTAAAAGGAACGAGCCTGTTGATTTTATTGCTACGGACATTCCAATAAACCCGAAAATTGCAAGAAGCAACGAAATTTGGTAAGTTCTTCGTCTTGTTGTAATTTTTGTCAATGCAGGCACAACCACAAGACCTAAAACAGAGCCAACAGAGCCTAAAAGATTAAATGCGCTCTGCTTTCCCGGGTCACCGATAACAACGTCGAAATAATAAACGCCAACACCCGAAACCATATACCATCCTGCGTTTGAAAGCATTGCAAAAAGCATAAAAACTAAAAGCTGGTCATTGTTTTTAGCTATCAGAAACATCTTTTTGAATGTAAATTTTTCTTTAGGTGTTGTAATATGTCTTTCCTTTGTATTTGCAACTGAAAGTGCAGAAAAGCCCACAAGACAAACTGCGCAGATTATTGCCCAAAGGCTATAGCTTCTTGCATCGGCAATTTTTTCACCGTTAACAACTGTTTCGCTGAGAAGTGGTAAAACCATAGGTGTAAAAATTGAAATAATTCCTTGACCGATACCTGAAAAAGCACGGGCAATAGTTGCAATTATACTTCTTTCGGCAGGGTCGCTTGTAAACGAGGGCACCATTGACCAATAAGGTATATCTGCCATAGTATTTGTCATACCCCAACCAACGTAAAGGAACGCAACATATATGTAAAGTGGAAGACCACCCAGCTCCAAACCGGGATTTGTAAAAAGAAGCGATAAAACAATAGCATTACAGGTTGAACCTATAAGCACCCAAGGGCGATATTTACCCATTTTAGTGTTAGTATTATCAACGATAGTACCCATCATCGGGTCGTTGAAACCGTCCCATATTCTTGCAACGGGAGTTAAAAACAAAAGGAATTTTTTATTAAGGTGAAGAATATCGGTAAGATATTTTGCAAGGAATGAATAAAACAATCCATAGCTCAAATCAAGACCAACAGCACCCACGCCATACGCTAATTTATCTTTAAGTTTCTTCATAAGACACCTACTTTCAAAAGAATTATACCAACTAAACATTAACAATGCAACAGTAAAACAGGTTTAGTTTATTGAAAATTACAGTTGTAAAAAAACGTGTTTTATATTATAATGATTGTAATTCGTCGAAAAGAGATGTTTATTATGGCTAAAAATGTTCAGTTTCCTGACGGGATTTTTCCGGGTGCAAGAAGCAAAATGCTTAAAGTTCCCGTTTTTCTTATAGTACCTATTGTTTACGTTGCTTTCGGTATGCTTACTCATATCTGGCACCCTACGTGGCTTATATTTTTCTTTATTCCTATTTATTACAACCTTTGTGGTGCAGTTGGTGCTAAAACAAAAAGAGGCTTTCTTTTAGCATTACCCATTCCCCTTGTAATAGTTGCCGCATTTTTAACCATCGGTCTTACAATAGGTCTTTGGAAATATATATGGATTATGTTTTTATTCATCCCCCTCTACTATTGGTGGGCAGGAGTTTGTAATAAGTAATAAGTAAGAAGTAAGAAGGAATAGTGAAAAGTGAATAAGTAAAAAAGATTGCAAGTTCTCAAAACTTGCAATCTTTTTGTTTTTTAAAGCGTATCAAGTGTTTGTTCATAAGCAGGGATGAATTCTGTCATAAAAACGTTTGCTTCTGGAATATTGCATTCTTCGATACGTTTTCTTGTAGCTGCCTCAGCTTCTTTAAATTCGGTATTACCTGCTTTTCTTTCTTCAATACATTTAATTAAAGCACTGATTTTATCTGCAACCTTAATCAACGGCTTTAAGTCATCATCCTCGCAGGCAAGGAGATTTTCAAATTCATCTCTTAAATCCTCGGGGAGCTTATTTAAAAGCCTTTCGTTTGCATCATCTTCAACTGCTTTAAAGGCAACTAAAATATCTTCATTCTGATATTTTACGGGTGTAGGCATATCACCTGTTATAATTTCGTGGGTATCGTGATAAAGACCTAACACTGCTGCTTTTTCGGGATTGTAATTTTTACCGAAACGCTTATTGCCTATAACGGCAAGGGCGTGAGCTATAACAGCCACTTCCTTTGAATGACTGTCAAGGCTTTCTTTTTCGGTGTTTCTCATAAGTGCCCAGCGATCGATATATTTCATTCGCGACACCATTGCAAAAAAACTGTAACTCATAATTCACCTGTTAAAATTTAATTTTAAAGGTCTTGATTTCAAAGGGCTTGAAGGTTGCAGAAACAGTACTTTCTGTGTATTCTACACCTTCATCCTCTTCTTCAAGAAGATTACATTCTGTAGCCTCGGTAATTTTACCCGCAAAAGTAAATGTTGCAGGTGTTTTGCAGTTCCATGTTTCGTAAGCACGAACAATTAAGCTGTCACTATCTTCAGCAACCTTAACTGTTTCGATAACAACGTTATCCTTGTCACAGCTAACGAGTGAATAATCTGAAGGAAGTGTACCGTTGTTTGCTTCTGAAACTACTGCATAAAGAGGAAAGTTCACGTTATAAGCCTCTTTAACAACGTTACTGTCGTTAACCTTGCTTGCGTGAGGATAAATTGAGAATGTAAATGAATGGAACTCTCTGTCCTGAATTGTATTAGGATGAGTTGCACATCTGAAAAGTGTAGGTCTAATATGACCATCTTTAACGTCGCAACCGTATTTACAGTCATTGATAATTGAAAGACCGAAGCTGTTATCTGAAAGGTCTGCCCATTTATGCATTGACTCTTCAAACTGTGCAAATTCCCATGTTGTGTTTGTTGTTGTAGAACGCTCAATATTACCAAACTGGATATCAAATGTAGCTTTAACTGCATTAACGTCTACAGGATAATCGGCTTTAAGAACAACGTGATTTTCTTTCCAATCAGATTCGTAATCAACGTCGATTCTTTCAAGGTCGTTATAAATGCAATAGAACTCTGTAAAGGTTGATTTACGGAAAGTTCTTTCAACCTTATAAACTACTCTTACTGCACCCTGCTCAATAATTTCTGCATTTTTGAAATCAAGCTCCCATGATTTTTCATCAAAATAGCATTTGATATCCCATGCCTCGTGGTTATGAGGTCTGTCCTGGAAAGCTACAACCTTACCTACTGTTTCACCGTCGGGAGAAACGCTTCTGCCTGTTTTCTTATGAACAAGCTTTGTAATATTTCCTTCGTCATTAAATTCAACAGAGAAGAAAGGTGTTTCTACTTTTTCAATAGTTGCATTTACCTTTTCTGCAGCCTTCGGTGCAATGTTTCTTACTGCAAATGATGCATAGCCCTTTGCACTAACGTCTGCAATAAACACGATTTTACCGTCAAAGGTTTTCTGATATTTAACTTCGTTACCGTTTTTATCAAAGAGAGCAAACTCTTCTTCGCAAGGAATATCGCAGATAACTGCATCGTGACGGTTAAAGCCTGTTGTATTGAAAACAACGATACTCTTTTCTTTGAGATTCATTTCTGAAACAAGAGCACCCTGAGCATCCCCTGCCATTTCACAGCCTGCATTAAGAACATTTTCGTAATCTTCTTTGCTATCTTCATAAACTTCTTTAATTGAAGAACCGGGAAGAATATCGTGGAACTGATTAAGAAGAATAAGCTTCCAGTTTTCTAAAAGTCTTTCTCTTGGGTAGCTTAAGCCAACCTCTTTATTAGCAATAGCCGAAAGAGTTTCAACGTCATGATATAAGCACTCGCTCTTTCTGTTATATTTCTTATTTCTTGCCTGGCTTGTAAGAGTACCTCTATGGAATTCAAGGTAAAGCTCACCACACCAAACAGGAAGACGTTTATTACCTGAAACCTTTTTATCAAGGTCTTCAAAGAATTCTAAAGAATGAGCCTGTTTTACAACGGGACAACCTTCAATACCCTTTGCCATTCTTCTGCCGTACTGAAGCATTTCAACTGTGGGTCCGCCACCACCGTCACCGAAGCCGTAAGTGCAAAGGAAGTCTTTGCCTAAATCCTTTTGTGAGTATCTCTTGTAGCCACCAAGAATATAAAGCGGACGGAGCTTTGCGTTGTAAGTACTCTGCCAATTCTGACGTTCATCAACTGTAACGTGGCAGGAAGGTGGGAAATGAGAAAGAACTTCAGTTCCGTCAATACCTCTCCATTTGAAAGTATCATAAGGGAATTTATTGTACTCATTCCAACTGATTTTTGTTGTCATAAAGTATTTCATCCCACACTTTTTAATTAACTGCGGAATTGCTGCAGAATAACCGAAAACGTCGGGCAACCACATAACTTTATTATCAATACCGAATTCATCACGGAAGAAACGTTTACCAACCATAAACTGTCTTACAAGAGCTTCACCTGACGCAACGTTAGTATCAGCTTCAACCCACATACTTCCTTCAGGTTCCCACTGACCTTCCTTGACTTTCTGTTTAATTCTCTCGTAAACTTCAGGATAATCCTGTTTTACGTAATCGTAAAGCTGAGCCTGAGATGACATAAACTTATACTCAGGAAACTCTTCCATATATTTAAGAACAGTTGAGAAAGAACGGCAGGCTTTATCCCTTGTCTGACGAAGACGCCATAACCAAGCTACGTCAATATGAGTATGACCTACGCACCAAGCAGTTGCTTCTTCATATTTACCATAAAGATTTTCATCAAGATATTTTGATGCTTCAATACAAGACTCGTGGAAAACATCACGATCATCGGTATCAATATCAAGAATATTACACGCTTCGTTAAGAGCTTTTAAAATATTAACTCTTGCATCACTGTCTTCACCTTTATATTTCGCAACCTTAAGGGGTGTAATAATATCAAAATATGTATCATAAGCAATATCATCAAAAACCTGAAGCTGAGCACCGAGTTGAATCTCGCCCTTCCATTCCCAATCATCAGAATATGCACTTATACAGATTTCGTATTCTTCGCCACCTTGAGCACAAGGTGTAAGAGTTACATACTTATGGTTACTGTCAGCTCCCTGAATAACCTTGCCGTCAACGTAAATAATAAACTGAGGGTTAACCACGTTATTCCAGCCACGGCCACTGTAAGGGGTAATATTATAAATTACGTGTTGCCCCTTGAAGCTTTCGGGGATTTTTATTGTCTGCTTAAACCAGCAATAGCATTCCCTGTAACCCCAATAATCTTTATTTGCTTTAAAAAGTGACCATTCACCATTGTCTTTATCAGCAATAGTGTACTGACCATCACGGTATAAAAAATCGCCCGTATCAACACTTGCTGAAATAAGGAACTTTTCTTCCATATCCCTTAAAATCTGGTTGATACGACCGCTTATCATAAATCTTTCACTGTTTTTATCGTGAAAATCAATTTCAAAATGTGCCATAGCAATACCACCTTGTAACGCTTAAAGTACACCAATGATAACATAGAATATGTTATATTACAATAATTTAATCGAAAAAAGTCGGCTGATTATCGTTATAATTCCTAGTTGACAATAAAAAAAAATAGCAGTACAATATAGTTTAATAATTTTGTTACAAGGAGCGATACGAATGGCACATTACTGCACAGAACCCTCAAGAACATTCAGCGAATACTTGCTTATTCCCGGTTACACCGGTCCTGACTGTATTCCTAACAACGTTGATTTAAGAACTCCCCTTTGCAAATACAAAAAAGGCGAGGAAGCACCCATCACTCTTAACATCCCTCTTGTTTCTGCAATTATGCAGTCTGTATCAAACGATACACTGGCTATTGCATTGGCAAAAGAAGGTGGTATGTCTTTCATTTACGGCTCACAGTCTATTGAAGACGAAGCTGCAATGGTAGCTAAAGTTAAAAGCTACAAAGCAGGTTTTGTTGTAAGTGATGCAAACCTTTGTCCTGATGACACATTAAACGACGTTGTTGCTCTTTACGATAAATTAGGCCACTCAACAATGGCTGTTACTGAAGACGGTACTGCAACAGGCAAGCTTCTCGGTGTTGTTACATCTCGTGACTACAGAATCAGCCGTATGCCTATGAATTTAAAGGTAAGCGAGTTTATGACTCCCCTTGAAAAGCTTGTTACTGCTCCTGCAGCTACAACACTTAAAGAGGCTAACGATATTATCTGGGAAAACAAGCTCAACTCACTCCCCATTATTGACGATAACGGAAATCTTATGTACTTTGTTTTCCGTAAAGACTATTCTCAGCACAAAGAAAACCCACAGGAAATTCTTGACGACCAGAAGAGATATATGGTTGGTGCAGGTATCAACACAAGAGACTATGAAGAAAGAGTTCCTGCACTTGTTGAAGCAGGTGCTGATGTTCTTTGTATTGACTCTTCTGAAGGTTACACAGAATGGCAAAAACGTACAATCGCTTTTATCAGAGAAAAATATGGTGACACTGTTAAAGTTGGTGCAGGTAACGTTGTAGATCGTGACGGTTTCCGTTTCCTTGCTGATGCAGGTGCTGACTTTATTAAAGTTGGTATCGGTGGTGGCTCAATCTGTATCACCCGTGAAACAAAGGGTATCGGTCGTGGACAGGCTACAGCTCTTATCGAGGTTGCAGCTGCCCGTGACGAATACTTCCAGGGAACAGGCGTTGACGTTCCGGTTTGTTCTGATGGTGGTATTGTTCACGACTATCATATGACTCTTGCGCTTGCAATGGGTGCTGACTTCCTTATGCTCGGCAGATATTTCGCAAGATTTGACGAAAGTCCAACACCAAAGCTCAACATTAACGGAACATACGTTAAAGAGTATTGGGGTGAAGGCTCAAACAGAGCTCGTAACTGGCAGAGATATGACCTTGGTGGTCAGAGCAAACTCTCATTTGAAGAAGGCGTTGACTCATACGTAACTTATGCTGGTTCACTTCACGACAACGTTACAAAGAGCCTTTACAAGGTTAAATCAACAATGTGCAACTGTGGTGTTGTTACTATCCCCGACCTTCAGAGAGATGCAAAGCTCACTCTTGTTAGTGCTACAAGTATTGTTGAAGGTGGCGCTCACGACGTTACACTTAAAACAAACACAGGCAATATCAGATAAACAATAATTTATAAAAATACAATCCTTGTGTTAAGTCTCAACGAGTGTATTTTTATGTAAAATAATATTAAACTGTAACAGTTTCTTCTGCAAAGAGCCTTGCTAAAAAGTCTACTGATTTCTGAAGACATTCTTTTGCATATTTATTACTTTTGGGTGTAAGGTGGTAGCAATGATTATTTAAAACCCCACCTACGTGATAGCAATCAAAATACGGTACAACTGCTTTTAATTTTTCTGCCATAGGCTCGCCCTGACCCTGGCACACCAAATCATCATCTGCCCAACAGATAAAGGTTGAGCACCATTTTTCGTTAATATAAGCAGACGGTGAAAGGCAGTCGAAATATTCGTATTCTTTAAGGTTTGATAAATCGTTTTTCAAAGGGAAATCGAAAAGTGTTTTTGCTGTTGTGGGAATTACTCCGAAAAGCTTACCGCCTTGCAAGAGCACATCAAGGTCATAAATACCACACATAAGCATAAGACCTTTGAAATCAACTTTTATGGGGTCGCAACCGACTTTTTCTCTTAAAGTATCGTCATATTTCAATGCTGCACCGTAAGCACACATATAGCCACCTGCAGAATCACCCGTAAGAACAATATTATCTAAATCAATATTATATTTCTTTGCAAGTTCAGGTAAAAAGTTAATTGCATCAACACAATCGTAAACCATTTCAGGATATTTTCTTTCAGGTGGTAAACGGTAGTTTACACAAAATACGAAATAGCCTTCTTTTGCATAATACTCGCTTATACTTACACGGCACTTTTTATCACCCATAAGAAAACCACCACCGTGGAAATAAACTATAATAGGGTGTTTTTCGCCATCGTTTAAAATTTTGTTATCGTAGTATAAATCGCCTTTTGTTAATTCATGGTCACCGTAAGGTATATCTAAAACACGGTGAACATTATCAAAATGAAAATTGTTTTGTGACGGATAACAAACACCGTCAACGATTTTAAAAACCAACTGAGCTTTATTCATAATATTACCTCCAAAGGTAAATTTTTATAAATTTGGTATTTTTTTCATTCTAATATAAAAAAAGAAAAAAGACAAGTATAAAATTCCATTTATACTCGTCTTTGTTGTTTAAACAAATTTATGAAAATGATGATAAAACACAATACCCTATTAAATAAAACTCAAATAAACGAGGTTCTTTGATTGTTACGACCCGATTGAATATTTATAATTTATCAGTGAAAAATCTTTTTTCAGAGCAAAGCTTAAAATCAAAGGTTTTTTCTTGAAGATAGTCAATTCTTTCGCCATCATTTTTAATTATAAATCCTTTGTAACGTAAGGTCGTTTTACCCTCCTCCAACTCACCTGAAACCTTAATATTAAACGATAAGCCTCCATCTTTTATATATTCAGAAAGCTCAATTGCAATTGAGTTATTCCACATCCATACTTCGTCAAGCTTGCGTTTTTGCATTGGTGAATCTGGTATAACACTGTTCCCTGCTGAAACGATACTTATCGATTCACTGATAAACTCATCTTTAAAATTATCACTGCCATAGCTTACCATCTTTCCCACGCCGATAATGGGATATGAAGTATAATACCATATGCTTATTGACGATATTAAAACAACTGCAACAAGCAAAGCGATCAATAACTTTTTCTTCATACGTAGCACTCCTTATTTTCAATATAGCTTTGTTTTGTATAATTATGTTTCATAATAAATATAGGCAACAGAAGTCCCATGACCACCGTTAAAGCCCCACAAGGTTATTTCTAAAAACTCCCCTGTAAGAGTATCTTGAGTATACTCGTTCAAAACACCTTTTGAGAAAACGTATTTTTTAATTGATTTTTGGTATTCGTTTGAATAAAGATTAAAATTATCATAGTTTTTAACGCTGAAGATATCAATCTGATATTTTTCGTATTGGGGTAGCTGAGATAAATCCAACTGCGATACGATTCTTTTCAAATCATCAAAAGGAATACCTTTTACACATTCTTGATTTTCACGAAATTCACCAATAAAACAATAACTATCTTCAGGGGCAAGTTGTTCGTGCATAGTATTTGTATAAAAAGCCCTGCCGTTTTCACAGGTCCCAGACAAATAGATAATATCATTTGTTGTTTTATCGTGTTCCAGAAAAAAGAAACCATTGTTTATTATAAAATCCCCTTCAGCCTCAGGTCTTTGAGCTATGTATCCGTCAAGGTTATTCATAATGGTTAATATATCGTTGCTGTAGCAGGGAATTTTATTATAGATTACTCCGTCAAAAACACCGTTTTCTTTCATAGCAATATAACCAAAAGTTATAGTAATAATAAGAACAATACAGATTATTATTCTGTAATTTTTGCCTGTTTTTTTATTCTTTTTTATTTGTTCAACTACGTGTTCCTGACTGACAGAAAAAAGATTCTCTTTTTCTATTCTTTTACCTTCAAGCAATTCACTGATAGAAATATCTAAAATTTCTGACAAATCTTCAAATATCTCAATATCAGGATAATTTTTCCCTGTTTCCCAACGGCTGACAGCTTTATCGGTGACGTTGAGTTTTTCAGCTAATTGCTGTTGAGTTAATCCTTTTTCTTTTCTCAACTGAGATAAAAACTTTCCGAACTCATAAGTGTTCATAGAATCAACTCCTTTCGTTACCGTAATTATATAACATTCACTGAAAAATGTCACTCTCGCAAAAATAGAATACATAAAAAAAAGACAGACTAACTGTTTTTACTAATAGTTAGTCTGTCTTAACACCAACAGCATTGTTACGAAAACTGCCATTTACCATTTGAAATTTGCGACTATCTTTCCACCGTCTGTCTTTCTATATCCCTTTTTAATTTAACAATAATTCTTTTTTCAAGACGGGAAATATAGCTTTGAGAAATACCGAGAATATCTGCTACTTCTTTTTGGGTATGTTCTTTATGCCCATCCATACCGAAACGCATATTCATAATAAGCCTTTCTCTGTCAGATAAATCATTCATACACATATGTAATATTCTTTTTTCATCTTCTTGCTCAATATTATCATTTATTTCAAGGCCATCGCTACCTAAAACATCAGAAAGCAAAAGCTCGTTACCATCCCAATCTATGTTTAATGGTTCATCAAGTGAAACGTCTCCTTTTTGCTGATTAACCTTTCTTAAATACATTAAAATTTCGTTTTCTATACATCTCGAAGCATACGTTGCCAACTTAATATTTTTATCGGGTCTGAATGTATTTACGGCTTTTATAAGACCTATTGTACCTATTGAAATCAAATCTTCAATATTTACTCCTGAGCTTTCAAATTTTTTTGCTATATAAACAACAAGTCTTAAATTATGTTCAACAAGAACATCTCTTGCTTTTTTGTCACCATCACATAGTTTTTCTGTTAATTCCTGTTCTTTTTCTTTTGAAAGTGGTGGTGGTAGGGTTTGCGGACTATTTATATAGTAAATTTTGTTTAACCTTAATTTTATGAAAAGCTTCAGTTTAATTTTATTTATGTACTCAAACAAAATGTTTTTCATTTCGTTTCTCCTCTCCGTTAAGTAATATTTTTTCGTTTATCAAAGCCTTATAAGAACCATCCGACAAGCTTTTATTTACCACAGAAATTACGCAATAGTTATTATCATAAAGGTTATTTTTTGTTTTCACTTCAATTTTTTCGGGTAAAAACGACAGTAACAGACCTTCGCCCGTAACCGACCCACAAGGGATTAGTCTCACGTGTTTTTTCAGCGAATCAGGTATTTTTTCATAATTGTTACTTTTAAAAACTTCTGTCTCATTAAAATCAAATAACGGTGCTAAAGCCGAAAACTCTGCAACTATAACCGGGCGACTTGTCAGGCCGTCAGTTAAATTATTTCCGGTATCAATTATGGCAGGTAAAGTTACACAGACTCCCCTGAAATTAATTTTCAACTCACAATTCACATTGGCTGAAGCACTTTTGTTGAAAAAGCACTCAACTAAAAGAAAAACTCCGTAAATCACAAGTACACTGCCTACAAGATAAGTAAGGCTCATATTAAAATAAACCGTACCGTTATAGTACATAACGTTTTCAGGGTTAATAGTTATTTCAACAAAATACATAACCCCACCAAAAACTACACTTATAATAAAGAAGGCTGAAAACGTTTTGAAAAATTTGCGTATATTACGAGGCAAAAATGCAATAAGAACAATTATCGCACCTGTCAACAGCTTTACAAAAAAAGAGAGCCATTGGTACGGAACATCAAAAAAAATCACAAGAGAACTGAACCCACCAAAAAAACTTGCTAAGGCTATTGATTTTTTATTTGTGGCTGTTTTACACACCACTCTTGTGCAAACAAGAAATATGTATGTAATTAAAATATTCAAACCAACAAGCACATCAGCATAAATTGTCACAACACCACCCCCCAATTAAATATATTATATATACGTGGAGGTAAAAGATTTGTCTGTTTCGGTCGTTAAAAAAACTTTTCATTGACAATGCAAAGGAATACATTTAAAATTATGAACAGATATATCCCGATTACTTATAATTCGGTACATTCACTCTAAGAGGTGTTCTTATGAATATTTACACAAATGCAAAAGTTGTATTCCCGGATAAAATCAGGGAGTGTGTTGTAATTGCCGACAACGGCAAAATCGTTGATATATGTGATAGATTTGAACTTCATAATGATGACACTGTTATTGATTGCTGTGGCAATTATCTTTCACCCGGTTTTATTGACGGTCACGTTCACGGTGGTGGAAACAAAAGTGCTATGAGTGAAGATTACCATGATATTATTACAATGGCTGAAGCCCATTTAAAATACGGCACAACCTCAATAGTTCCTACAACACTTGCAGCACCTTTAGCTCAGCTTAAAAAAGCTGTTTTATCTATTAAAGAAGCAAGTGAAAAAAGTGAAAAAGCAAACATTTTAGGTATACATCTTGAAGGTCCTTATCTTAATTTAAAATACAAGGGGGCTCAGAGTCCTGAAAACATTTTAAATCCGAAAGAAAATCCACCTGAAGAATTGCTTGACACCTGGGATAAAATTCTTATTATGGGTGCAGCACCTGAAGTTGACGGTTGTTTGGAATTGGGTGATAAACTTAAAAAACGTGGAATTGTTCCGTCTGTAGCTCATTCTGCGGCAAGCTTCAGCGAAGTTGAAGAAGCTGTAAAGCACGGCTTTTGTGATATCACTCACATCTACAATGCTTGTACATCTTGTTTTAAAACAGGTGTTTTCAGAACGGCAGGTGTGGTTGAAGCAGGTCTTGTAATTGACGAAATTTCAACTCAGACCATTGCAGATTTAAGGCATTTACCTAAGGGTGTTTTACAGCTCATCTATAAATGCAAGGGCGACAGTAAAATGTATCTTATTACCGACGGTCTTGAATTTTCTGCAAGTGACATAAAAGAAAATACCGTTTACGTTCAGGAAAACGGTATGGGTGTTATTTACGAAGACAAGGTTATGAAATTAAGTGATCGTTCTGCTTTAGCAGGCAGTGCAGCCGTACTTTCTGACTGTGTAAGAAATATGTATAAGGAAGTGGGTGTACCACTTTACAGTGCAGTAAAAATGGCCTCGCTCACCCCTGCCGAAGTGTTAGGTTTCGGTAACTCAAAAGGTAAAATAGAAAAAGGCTATGATGAAGACCTTTTGATTTTTGATGATGATATAAACATAAGATCTGTTTTCACAAACGGTGTAAAAAGAATATAAATCAATAACAAAAAAGCTTGTTGAACGATTTGTTCAACAAGCTTTTAATTATTTAATAATAGTTACAATACTGTGCAATTCCGTTGTAAATACCACGTGCAATACTAATCTGACCATTAACAGAATTCTGAATTGCAAAATCATTAGCATTTGAAATAAAACCACATTCAACAAGAACTGCCGGACAGGTTTCAATTCTTGTTACCCTGAAGGGATAAAAATGAGCACCTTTATTTACCATATCATAATTCAAATCTTCTTTTACAGCTGAAGGCAATTTTTGTGATATTGCAAAAGCTAAAGGTCCTGAATAATTTTTGTAATAATAAACCGAAGAGCCTTCTGCTGATGAACTTGTTGACGAATCAAGATGAATTGAAATAAACATATCCGGATTGTTTTTCATAGTATTGAATCTTCTTTCGTCAATATCAGGAACCTCAGCAGAATTATCTCTTGAAAAAACTACAGTTGCCCCTGCAGTTTCAAGATATGATTTTAAGTATAAAGCAATGTTATATGTAATATCTCTTTCGTAAACACCTGTACCTGACCCTGCACCCGGCTGTGAACCACCATGACCGGGGTCTATTTCAATTACCTTACCATTAAGAGTATTAAGCTTTTCTTTAACTGAAATTACAAGGTAGTTGTTAGAATCGTAATAGGCACTATACCCAAAAAATACTCCTGTATTTTTAAAGTAAACTCTTAAAATTGAAGTGTTACCGTTAACAAGCCATTGAGTATGACTGATTATTTCACTTTCAGGGAAATCAAGGTTGCCTTCGCTATAAGTCGTATAATCAAAAGCAATATCCATATAACTACCGGTAAACACTCCGTCTTTGATGTTAAATGGACGGCTGTTATAGCCTGTAACATACTGTTGGTCGTTTATAGTTACGTTAAACGGAACTCGCCAGTTAAGAGCGATATAAAACTGAGTGCTACCACCGTTTTTAGTTACTGTTTTTTTAAGAATAGCACTGTTAGCTGGCATTTTATAACCACTGAAGACCTGAAGCTCTTTAGCATAAATTCGTCTGCCTGAACCCAAATGATAAAAATCCTTGTTACTTTCGTTATCATGGACAACATCTGACGTTACAAGGTCAAATGTTCCGTACGGCATTGCCGAATACAACGGACTGGATTTATCGTTAACGGGATATTCAGGGAAAGCTTCACCATAGCTTTCACAAACCATACCGTAATTTGCTGTACCTAAACCGTGGTCGGTGTATGGTGTTATCTGATTATTGAAATCATTAATATCTGTTAAATCTACACTTTGCACTAATATGCTTCGTGCGTCTTTTATTGTTATTTTGCCGTCCAGATCAATGTCTGCAACGAAACGTTTATACCAGTCACCTGAAATCTGATCTGATGATAACTGTAAAATTTCTACTGCATCTGCCACTTCAAGAACACCGTTGCCGTTCATATCACCTTTTAAGACGGCAAAGCCCTGAATGGTAAAAGCAGATAAAACTGTTACCATAACAAGAATTGACGCAATTATTTTATTTTTCTTCATTATTGTTTATGCTCCGTAAGCTGTTTTCAGGGCTGCTCGTGTTCCACTGCCCACAAGGCCATCTACAGCAAGATTTTTATCTGTCTGGAATTGCCTTACGGCATTATTGGTGGTTGGCCCGAAAGCACCATCAATATCGTTATATGTAAGATACCCTAATTTATAAAGGTACCATTGAAGCCATTTCACCGATGTTTCATCGTTAGCTTTGTTCTGACTCAAAGTTACAGTAGGCTCTGTATAAGGACAAATTTCTTTTTCGGGTGTAACAGGTGGCGTTTCACCTGAATCTACGACAATGTAATCTGAATGACCATAACCATTATACGTTACACCGTTCAAAATGAACTGAACCTTGTACCAGGATCCTATTGTTTCAAGTATTGTAAGCTTTTGACCGTTATAAACTTTCACAAGCGATTGAGATGATGTAGAAGCATCAGCTCTGATATTAAGATAATCTGATACTCTTACAACACCTGTACGTGGTGTCTCACCAGGTGTTGTAAATATTACAGAATTGGAATCAGTTGAATAGAATCTGCCGTTTTCACCCTGACGGTAAGAACGTACAACATAATGATAATATGTACCACTGAGCACTGAATAATCTGTATACCAGGAATCAGTTGTTGTAGCCAGTAGAATTGTTGTATCGTTAAATCCATCGTAACGATAAATATCGTAACCGTCAGCACCCATATTCTGCCAGGTAAGATTTACGTACGTTGAATCGTAACCGTTTGTCGCAAAGTTCAACGGTACTGCAGGAGCTTTAAGAACTTGTATACCCGGACTGAAAAGAGTATAGTTCTTTTCGGAATCACCGTTTTTATAACCTCTTACACTATAATAAGCCCAATCGGTATTTGTGTAAGCACTATACGTTGTTTCGGTCGTCGTTGTCAAAAGATAATAATCTGACGTTGTTTCGTCAAATTTGTAGATTTCATACCCTTCCGCACCTTCAACAGCATTCCACTTAATTACAGCACTATCGGCTGTATTATATGACAATGATATTTCAGGCACTGTATTCTGAAAAACTTCTTCAGGGTCGTAATCTGCATATGGCATATTTAAAAAGACGGGTATAGAAAAGGTTTTTCTTGCTTCAAGTACACCAATTGTTTTGTATGCATTATAAGTTGAATATGATTCTGCTGCAGCTGCCCTTACATTTGCCATATATTCATGGGCATAAAGAGTATCACTTTCAGGATTCACATTAAACTTCTGAAGATAACCCGTAAACTGTGTCTCAGCAAACTTATCGTAAATCCATTTTGCACCATGATATATAGAATCGTAAGGATTTCCCCATGGCCTTCCGTAATCGGTTGAGACTGTAAGGCTCTCTTTCGTTACATAGCCCGCATACATAACGCCATCAACCTCAGCTCTTATACCATAGAAGGTATCATTATCGCTGACAAAATATACATTGGTTGAAGCAGGTATTGTAATAACCTGAGAAGATCCGATATCCGTTGCTGAATACATAACGGTACTTCTTATTGTTTTCATAAAACCATTTGCATAACGCAAACCGTCACCGGCACCGTTATAAGCACCGATATTATAAAAATTATAAATGCCGTTATAAGGATAGCTTGTACCACAAATAGTTGTTACATAGGAAGGATTGGTCGTTCCGACTTCCTGAACAATTTTAGATGCAAGGTAATAAGCACTTATGTTACTATCCTGAGCTGCTTTAAAAATTGCTTCAGAATACTTAATATTTTTACCGTCTTGCTGATAAGTTAAAAGATTGCCGAAAGCATCGTAATAAGTAATATCTGCGTCCTTCATCCACGTCCAACTTAAAATTGATTCTATGCCTTCAATTGTTTGATTAGGGTCAAATCTGATATTTTCAAATTGGAATATGTATTCTTCACTTAAAAAGTTACGTGGATCCATATAATATTTTATTGCATCTTCAGAGGCACTTACCCAGCCACCACCCTCGTAGGTCTTGTCAATACATTCACTACAAGAGCATTTCAACCACGGATCAACATTTTTTTCAATAAGCTGTTTAGAGTGCTTGGGAGATCTTTCGCCATTAACTGACGTCTGCCAATCGAGACCTGTGATAAATGGCACAAACACCCAATCGGGATGTTTATCGTGTAATTCTACTAAAGGTTTAACATAAGATTTGGGAAAGCCCATATTAATTAAACCTTCTTCAAAGCCTATGATATCACAGGCTTTTGTTAATACAAGCCTTGCATCTTTAATGGTGATAACACCATCACCATCCATATCACAACTTAAAATATCATCCTGGGTAGTAGGCATAATTCCTGCTGAAACATCTAATACAAACAATGCATCTTCAAGCATAACAACGCCATCACCATTAACATCACCCATAACAACTTCTGTTGTATTAATTGCAGATACAACAGGTACAATGTATGTAAACATACAACAAGTAAGTAATATTGAAATAATCACAGAAAATTTTTTCATAAAATTACTCCTTAAAACTTATTGGTATTTTGACAATATTTTCGCATTATCTACTGTAACATACATTTTACCACATATAAAAAAGCTTTTATTTCTAAAATAGAAATAAAAGCTCGTTTCCAAATATTTAATAATCTATTAAACAACATTTTATTATACCAATGTTTTTGGTGAACCAAAACACTTAAAAAATGAAGTCATCTTCTGCTGTATCTAACCCATACCCTTCGCTTTTATAAACATCTTTTGTTTTTCTTCTTGAATCCAGCTGTTTTTTTCTTTCAACATCATCATTTACAACAAATTTGTTGTAGAGATTTGCAATTGAAATAAAAACAACAATATAAATTATGCAACTCAAAATACAAAGCGCATCTAAAATGTTTTGGTTTAAAAAAAAGCTTTCAAGAGTTTTACCGTAAATACTTACCTGATACTTTGTAACAGAAAAATTAAGTGCTTTAAACACATTATAAATTATCCCTATTATTACGGAAGTCAGTTCCATAACTGATATTTTCCCGTGTAATTTATCACGCTTGTAATACCAAAACAAAACAATAACGACTAAAAAACTAAACGAAGAAACCGAAAAAAGAAATGACGAAGAAACTTGTAAAACAGTTTTCAAAGCAAAACTGCCCATGTAACTACTGACACTTTTTTCTATATAGTTGCTTGAAAAATTCAGGACAACAACTGCAAAAAAAACACGCTTCAGATTTATCATAACCTTCAGTTTAGAAAAATCACGAACATTACGATACGCTATACGTTCACCATTCAAAGCCACAAAAGCGAACAGTATTATTAAATAAAAAGAAAAGGAAGTTATTTTTGATGTTAATGATAAAATCTGTTGTTCCCCTGTTATTCTTGCTACGGTTGAAAACAAATTCGTTATTAAAATCAAAAAAGAAACACCTGCAAAATATTTTGCAGCACTTGATAGATAATTAGATTTAGACATTTTTACACCTTTTAAAGTTCATATAAATTAGAAAAATTATACCACAGCAAGCAGCACTTTTCAACTAACAAATAAACATAAAAAAGACTGCTTGGGGAGTGTAAAATAGGAATTTAAGGTGCAAGTCAGTTTTAATTTGAATAGTTTTCGTTCAGACGAAATGATAAAATCACCGTAAGGCTGACGCCTTACGGTGATTTTTCATAAACCATTAACGTAAAATATTGGATTGAAACTTAATAAATCCCTAATTTACGCATCCTTTTGATGCCGTCTTTATAAAGCAATTATAATTCTTTTTTCTGATCAGCAACGCTTAACTGTTCTTTTGCAAGTCTTTCAACAGCATCTTTATCACCTGACATAGCAAGTTTAGAAGCTTCTTCGCGACGTGCAAGAAGTTCAGCATACATACGCTCTCTCTTTTCACCACTAAGGTCGTAGAAGAGAATCGGAACAATACCTAAAAGACCTGTAACAGTAGGAATGATTGTTGCCATTGCAAAAAGACCGAATTTAGTTGAGTCAGTCTGTGCAGTACCGCGAGTGTAAGAAGAAATATCGTAACCGATAAATTTCTTAAGCTGTAAAGAGAGTGCAGAGTTAAGAATACTTGCAAGCTTCTTTGTAAGGTCACGGGCAACAGAGGTCATAGCCTCAGTACGATAACCGTTCTTCCATTCACAATAGTCCATAGACTCATTATACATTTCACTTGGAATAACTCGACGTACACCCCAGAAAACCATATATATAGCCTCTTTAATAGCCATAACGAAGAACATGGGAAGAACCTTTTTATAAATACCGTTGTGCTTACCGCCTATCATACCAATAAGGAATACGGGAATATCAAGAAGCGGCTGACTCTTTGTACCGAGAAGGTAAAGAACCTTTGTAGAGAACTTTCTTCTGAACCACGGTACAAGAGAGAATGAGAACGGGTTGATAATAGCACCGGGGATACCGGCAACCATTGTCATTGAAGCGAAGTTAAGAACGTCAATGTAGTAGTCGTTTATACTACCACCAACACTGAAGTTTGAAAGTGTTTCTGAAAGAGTAAGCAACAAGATGGGCTTGTTGTTAATAACAGATTTCAAACTCTGTGTAACACTTGGTGTTTCAACTGACTGAAGAACACGCTCACGGGTCATAACACAGAAGATAAGAGATGCAACACCACTTACGATAGCTGTGAAGTTACCCATAAACATAAAGGTTGACGTGTATGAAAGGTTAATAACCTTGTTACCGATAAGGTCAAGAAGAACCGTCAAAATCTGCTGTGGAAGTTTTTCACCCAACAGACCCGAGAAGAACTCGGCAACAGTAATTAGTCGCGTACGGTCAACAGGGTGTGGCGTAATTGTAGCCAACATACCTGTTTTTGCAATAGCACGGAAAGTACCTGCACCTTCACGAACAATAGCAAGAAGGAAATATGTAAGGAACTTTGTCATATCTCTTGAGCCCTTGCCCTTGAATATCATAGGAAGAAGCCAATAGAAACAAGTACCTAAAGTACCGGGAATACCCAAAGCAACAAGATAAGGTTTGAATTTACCCCAACGTGTACGGGTTTTTTCAACAATAGCTGCTGTAAAAATATCATTGATAACGTCCCAGAAACCATTGAAAACACTAACGATTGTCTGAAAGTCTAGGTCGATTTGAAGAATACTTGTAATGAAACGGTCGTTAAAAGAGTCGATATTGAAACTTTGGCACATATCGTAAACAACATACCAAATTGTTTCTTTCATACCAACATATCTTCTGTTTTCATAGACATACTCACGGGAAGCCTCGTCTATAACCGGCGTTTCAACAACAGTGGTTTTTTCGTCTGCCAAAAGATACACCTCCGAAGTTTTTATGATAAAACGCACTTCACACACTTTATCACTCTACTTATACAGCAAAGTATATCACAATTTAATTCTTTTTTCAACTATAAACGAAAAAAACGATTTGTATAAAATGTGAAACTTTTACAACTTTCATTGTGCAAAATCACCACAAAAAATAAATCCTGTACTAACCACATGTTGTACAGGATTTTTTATCATAAAAACACAATTAGATTAAACTAAAATTTTACCCAAGAAAGATTTTAATCTTTCGCACTTAGGATTACCGAAAATCTCATCAGGAGTATTGTCTTCCTGAATAACACCTTCATCCATAAATATAACTCTTGTTGCAACCTCTTTAGCAAAGCCCATTTCGTGAGTTACAACAACCATTGTCATCCCCTCTGAAGCAAGTTCCTTCATAACATCAAGAACTTCACCAACCATTTCAGGGTCAAGTGCAGATGTAGGCTCATCGAAAAGCATTACTTCAGGCTCCATGCAAAGAGCACGTACAATAGCAACCCTTTGTTTCTGACCACCTGAAAGCTGACTGGGATATGCATCTGCTCTGTCTTTAAGACCAACTCGGTCGAGAAGTTCCAGCGCTTTCTTTTCAGCATCTTCTTTAGATTTACCTAAAATAGAAACAGGTGCACAAGTCATATTTTTAAGCACTGTCATATTAGGGAAAAGGTTAAAGTGTTGGAAAACCATTCCCATTTTCTGACGATGTTTGTTGATATTCGTTTTAGGTGCAGTAATATCGTTACCATTAAAAACAATTGAACCATTAGTAGGAATTTCAAGAAGATTCAAAGAACGCAAGAATGTTGATTTACCGCTACCTGACGGACCTATTATAACAACAACTTCGCCTTTTTTTATCTCGCAGTTAACACCATCGAGAGCTTTTACATCACCACCGTTGTAGTGTTTCTTCAAATCAGTAACTTTAATAAAAGCATTATCGTTCACTCTTACGCAACCTCCTTTCGAGTTTGCTTACAAAGTATGAAAGAATTATAACTAAAACAAGATATATAATTGCCACACAAATCAAAGGAATAAAATAAGAGAAGGTTCTACCTGCTATTGTGTTACCTGCTTTTGTAAGGTCGATAACGCCAACGTAACCTGCAACAGAAGTTTCTTTTAAAAGAGCTATAAACTCATTACAAAGA
>JAZOSL010000118.1:0-8885 GCA_045657085.1 Acutalibacteraceae bacterium
ATTCGAACCCCCGACCTACTGCTTAGAAGGCAGTTGCTCTATCCAACTGAGCTACAACCGCGCATTGTGGAGCGGGTGATGGGAATCGAACCCACACGACCAGCTTGGAAGGCTGGGATTCTACCATTGAACTACACCCGCACGGTGTCACAACAACGGATATTTTATCACATCACCCTATTATTGTCAAGGATAATTTTTGAAATTATCCTTGTTTTTTATAAATTATTATTTATTTCAACCATTAGCTCTTTAAGACTATAAAATTCACCTTTAAATCTACCGTGTAAATCTTTCTCTCCTTTTTGATTTACAACAAAAACCATATTACTATAGGAAAGAATAGCCACTTTGTTATGCTCATTATCTTTACTTGCGAAATATTTTTTTATAACCCTATACTCTTTGTCTTTTCTTTTTAAAACTTCAGGTATCTGTAACGCAGAAGCACAAGAAAGTAAATCGCATACTATTTTTTCACGAAGAATTTCTCTGTCTGAGTAATTGCAAAAATAGTTATAAACTTCTACTGCATAATCCGACAAACTCATTTTATTACCATTAACGGTATTGCCAAAATCGAAAAGCAATTTGAACGGTGTGTACCCACATTCATTCAACAAATAATTTAACGTATATAAGAATCTGCCACTATTATATAACCTTTCAAGTGCATCTTCACATCTTTTAAGCTTTATAATATCTTCTTCGCTAAGCCAAGGTGTTTTTGTAACTTCATACGGTGGCTCTTTTGAATATTCACACGGGTACTTTTCAGGATTTTCTCTCATATCAGCACCGAAAAGCAACTTTAAAAATCCCATCTGCAGCATATGGGCATTCAGGTTATATCCGATATCAAAGCTACGTTCAAAACTTTCTATATCTTCACCTGTAAGCCCGGCAATCAAATCAATATGAATATGCATATTGCCAAGTGCTATAAGTTTTTTTATATTTTCAATTAGTTTTTTGGTATTGGTTTTTCGATTAATTATTTTAAGCGTATCTTCGTTAAAAGACTGCATACCGATTTCAAGCTGTATAAGACCTTTTGGAGCAGTTGCAAGTAAATTGTATGTATCTTCTGTTAATATATCCCCTGCTATTTCAAAATGGAAACACACATTCTCAGGAATATTTTCACCACGATTTTCAAGTATAAAGGATATTATTTCGTTCGCTCTTTTTGAGTTGGCATTAAAAGTTCTGTCAACGAACTTTACCGTCTTTGTCCCACTGTTTGAAAGCTTTAAGATATCATCTTTAACTTGTTCAATATCAAAAAAACGAAGTGGTGAACAGCCACCCGATAAACAATAAGCACACCTATAAGGACAGCCACGGCTTGTTTCAATATAACAGATTCTACCATTCAGATTTTTAAAATATTCGTCAATATAAGGACTAAAAGGAGTACCTGAATACACTTTTTCGGGATTTTTAGTTATATAATTATCATCCCTATAAACAAGACCGGGAACAGAAAAATGTTTAACAGATGTATTAAATTCGTTTAAAAACTCTGGGAATGTTTCTTCCCCTTCACCACAAAGAACAAAGTCTACATATTTGTAATCTTCAAGCACATTTTCAGCTCTGAATGAAACTTCGGGACCACCTAAAATAATTGTACAATTCAATTTATCTTTAATTATTTTACAGACTTCTAATGTTTTAGTAATGTTCCATATATAACAACTAAAGGAAACAACATCGGGATTTTCTGAAATTATATCATTTGCAAATGCATTAACGTCACCGTTAATTGTACTTTCTGATACTTTAAAATCTATCTCACCATCACATAAAGCCTTAACACCCGAAGCTAAACACCAGGGTGCTAAGGAAGAATGTATATATTTTGAATTAAGGCAGCAAATTACAACTTTCAAAAAATCACCATTTCAATCATTAAAACAGGCTTCGTTCAGTTATAAACGAAGCCTGTAAAAACTTAAACTTTTCTTGCAACAATAAAGGGAGTGCATTCACGTCCCTGACCCGCAGGATTATCTTTAATAATTTCAACATACTGTTCATCAGTATAACCGATAGCCTTGCAACTACCTAAAATCTCCTGACCCCAGTCGTTAGCATCAATAATAACACTTCTGGCTTTAAATTTGTCGTAAATCTGCTGGCAAAGCAAGTCAGGATTTTCAGGTAAAAGAATACCCATTTCACCGTATTCTGCCCAAGTTTTATCATAGAATCCGTCCAAGCCACTAACTTCCTGACCAACTATAGTATAGAAAATACCTTTTTTACCGAAAAGCTTACCGATACCACCTGCTACTGCAGCAAAAAATACTTTAAATGCACCAACGGTATCAATAGCAAACTGCATTTTATAAGGTTCAGCTACACCGATACCACCCTGTGGACGAGAAGCAAATTTTGATAACCATTTTGCTAAAGCAGATAATTTCATATCTGATTTTCTGACAACACGACCCTGACAAAGTGAAATAATTTTTTCACTACAGAAAACAATATCGTTTTCTTCAAGACAAGGAACAACGTATTTCTCATATATATCAAAATAATCTTCACCCACGTTAACAAAATGGGTCTGAATAGCAAATCTGTCAAATTTACCTACTGATGTTTCAATAGATTCTTTAGGTATTATTGTACTCATATTTTCACTTCCATTAATTTTTTACTCACGGTAAAATTCGGTTTAAAGTTTCTTTACCATTTTCAACAGAAAACACATTTTTATTCCACCGAGATTAACACAAATATTCTATCACTATTCGCATTTATTGTCAATATATAGTATATTATACTTTATAAAGTAAAAACAAATAACGATATGTTGCAAAGTTCCGTTGACATTCCGTTGACATAATGATATATTATTTGTTGGTATTAAACTTATTTACCGGAGGTTATAGTTATGTTAAAAGTAGGTCTTGTTGGTGTTGGTGGTATTAGTGGTGCCCATATTCCTGCCTGGGAAAATATGGAAAATGCTGAACTTATTGCTATATGCGATATCCGTACAGAAAGATTAGAACAATATCCTGATAAAAAGCATTATACAGATTACAAAGAAATGCTTGAAAATGAAGATTTTGATATTATTGATATCTGTTTACCTACTTACCTTCATGCAGATTATGCAATAATGGCTATGGAAAAAGGTATCAACGTTATTTGTGAAAAACCTATTTCATTAAAAGAAGAAGACGTTGAAAGAGTTTATAGCACTGCCGAAAAGAACAACGTTAAATTTATGGTAGCTCACGTTTTAAGATTCTGGCCCGAATACGAGCTTCTTAAAGAGATTTATGATTCAAAAAGATATGGTAAGCTTCTTTCAGGTACTATGTTACGACTTGGCGGTTATCCTAAATGGAGCTGGGACGGATGGATGATGGATGAAAAAAGAAGTGGTCTTGTCCCCTTCGATTTACATATCCACGATCTTGACTTTATGGTATACGCTTTCGGTGAACCCAAGGTTAATTATCAATATCGTTCAAAGCTTCCTAAACAAGATTTCATAAGCCTCAGCTATGATTTCGGTGATTTCACAATCAACGCAGAATCTTCTTGGTACGCATCAAGCTATCCCTTTACTGCTGAATTCCGTTTCCAATTTGAAGATGCTGTTGTTTCAAATGAAAACGGCAAAATGGTAATCTACTTAAAAGATGACGAAAAGATTGACCTTTCACAGGATGCTGAAGGTGACACCGGTAGTATTAACCTTCCGAAGAGCGATGCTTATGCAAATGAAATTATGTACTTCGCAGATTGTGTTGAAAACAACAAGCCTGTTGATAAATTCAAACCATCTGAACTTCAGTGTGTATTAAAAATACTTAACAATTTATAATATTCAGGTGTTGAATTTCAATCGGGAATATGGTTTATCCATATTCCCGATATTCATTTATATAAAATGTTTTGAAATTATTGAAAGAAAAATAACAGTGTGATATACTTTTGTAAAAATTCATCCTGGGAGGCTATTTTATGACAGCCACAAGCAACTTTAACAAACGTTGGTTTTATCTTGCCACGGGTGTTTTTGCAATGCTTTTTTCAGGCGTTTTATACGCCTGGTCGATTTTAAAAATTCCTTTTAAAGCTGTTTTTAATTGGAGTGATTCGTCACTGGCATTCAACTTCACATTAACAATGTGTTTCTTCTGCCTCGGAGCTTTTTTCGGCAGTCTTATCTGTAAAAAAGCAGGACCAAAAATCACTTTGATAATTGCAGGTCTTTTAGTTGGTGTTGGTTTTGTTTTAACCGGACTTCTTAACACCGATATGCTTTACATTTTATATTTCAGCTACGCTATTTTAGCAGGTACGGGTATCGGCATTTCATATAACGTTGTTGTTTCTACTGTTGCAGCCTGGTTTCCTGACAAAAAAGGACTTTGTTCAGGTTGTCTTATGATGGGATTTGGCGTAAGCACCTTGCTTTTAGGCAATATCATCAATATGTTTTTTGAAAACGAAAGCATCGGTTGGAGCAAAACTTATATAATTTTAGGTATTGTTTTAGCTGTTGTTCTGATTATTGCAGGTATTATTCTTAAAAGACCATCAGCTGATACTACTCTCCCCCAACCGAAACAAAGAAAAGCCGTTGCAAAAGAAAACTTTGAAGCAAAAGATTATTCTACTGAAAAAATGCTTAAAAGCTTCACTTTCTGGCGAGCTTTTGTTTGTATGGCTTTTATAACAGCTGTCGGTAATTCAGTTATAAGTTTTGCAAGAGACCTTGTTATTTCAGTTGATGCTGCGCCCGCCCTCGCTACAACGTTAGTTGGTGTACTTTCAGTATTCAACGGCTTCGGCAGAATACTCACAGGTGCAGTTTACGACGTTTTAGGAAGAAGAAAAACAATGATAGCTGCAAATATACTGACAATTGTTGCAGCAGGCATAACACTTTTAGCAGTACAAATGCATTCTCTTGCTATTTGTATCATTGGTCTTTGTCTTACAGGTATGTCTTATGGTTCTTGCCCCACTGTTACATCAGCATTCACATCATCTTTCTATGGTCAGAAATATTTTTCAACCAATTACAGCTTAACTAACTTTAATTTAATTGTTGCTGCATTTATTGCTTCATTCAGTAACAGCTTACTCATTTCAAGTGGCAGCTACGTTCCCCCCTTTATTATGCTTTTGATTTTAGCCATTGCTGCATTAGGACTTAACGTGACAATCAAAAGGCCGTAATAAATCTTTAAAATTCATTTTAAGGATTTAAAAAAAGAACCGTTGGTAATAACCAACGGTTCTTTAATCTATTTGTATACCGGTTGATTATACTATGATTCTTTGGTATAATAAATTTGACAAATCCGGGAGGTACAGAAAATGTCAGAAAAAGAATTTTTAATTGAAAATGGTGTTTTGAAGGTATATAAAGGCACTGACAGCAAGGTTATCATACCTGACGGTGTTACAATTATTGGCAACTGCGGTTTTCTTGATTGCGATTTCATTACAGATATCACCATTCCTAACGGTGTTACAAGCATCGGTTCAGAATCCTTCTCCGCTTGCAAAAACCTTACCAATATAAATATCCCGGATAGTGTTACATCAATTGGTGAACGTGCATTTGTTGGTTGTAAAGCTCTTGCAGACAAAAATGGTTTTGTTATTATAAGAGACACATTATACGATTATTTTGGAAACAGTGACTGTATCACCATACCTGATTACATAAAAACAATAGTTAACGGTGTTTTTATGGGGTGTGAAAGTATTGTAAATGCAACTGTTCCAAATAGTGTTATGAACATTGGCAGTGAAACCTTCAGCCACTGCGAAAATCTTGTGTCTGTCGTTCTTCCGGATAATATTACAAGCATTCCTGCGAGAATGTTTGATAATTGCAAAAGCCTTGTAAATATAACCATTCCTGAGACTGTTAAAAGTATTGGCGAAGAAGCCTTCAACCATTGTGAAAGTCTTGTTGAAATCACCCTTCCTGACGGAATAACAAGCATAAACGAAAAAAACTTTAACAACTGCACAAGCCTTAAAAAAATTAATATCCCAGATAGTGTTACAAGCATCGGCAGCAGAGCATTTGATAATTGTGACAGTCTCACAAACATCACTCTTTCAAAAAATCTCAAAGATATAGGAAGTTTATCATTTCACGATTGCGAAAGCCTTGTTACCATAACCTTACCCGACAGCATTAAGACCATTGGTTATAAAGCATTTTCTTACTGTGATAATCTAAATACTATATTAATACCAAAAGAGATTACACAAATAAACGATTCAACTTTTATCAATTGTGAAAGTCTTTCAGAAATTATTATACCTGATAGCGTTATTACTATTAAGGGTTCAGCCTTCTATGGATGTAAAAATCTTACAAAAATAGTAATCCCCGACTCTGTAACAACCATTGAAGAATCTGCATTAAAAAGATGCGAAAAGCTTACGATTCACACCCCTGTCGGCAGTGTTGCAGAAAAATACGCAAAGGATAACAACATTCCGTTTGTTAATATATAAAGTTGTAGTATTTATAAAAAAAGCAAGGTGATTTTCACCTTGCTTTTTATTATGTATCCTGCAGGTCACGACAGACGAGATTTTCAATATGCATCTTGAGTGATGCATAAGCAACAGGATGATATTTCGTATTCATAACTTTAGAAATTTTGCGACAGAGTGATGCATAAGACATATTCTTGTATATACATATCTTTTTTGTGTGCTTGGCTTTGTTCACCATCCTTAAGCAATGCCGAACAACTCGAACAAACGTTGTCACAAGGATTATACAAGCAAAAACAATAGATAAAAGAGAAGATATATTATCAAGCGAAAGATCAATAGTCTTTATGCTCATAAAAGTTATCAATAAAAGCAAAATTGATTCAACCACATCCTTACTTTCAAGAACGTGCTGAAGAAAACTAACAATTCCACTAAAGAAACTATGTGCCCTGTTTTTATAACATTTGATTATAATCGCTGCAAAACATTTATTTTCAAAGGATTCGCTTGCCGTGCGATAATGTTGCATTATCTCATCAAGTGTTTTATCCACCTCATTTTCAAAAAGAACGTTAAAATGGCACCGTCTCTTTGAATTATTCCCTTGGTCTGTCTGAGGTAAGTTCCCTGATATAACCATACCGTGGCATGACCAGGATTCCTTTGTAGAAGTCATGTTAAGTTCTCCGTAAGACTCACGGGCAATTTCGCCCAGAAGGTCGCTTCTCTCTTTGTCAATATAAACTGTCGGTAGATCTTCGTATACCGAATTATTATAGAACTGAACATCAGCGTCATAGACCTCTGCATTTCCATTAACACTTGGATACAGTGCCCCGTCATCTATATTACTGGCAGCTCGTAAACCAAAAAGTATTTCATTCTTAGGAGTTTTTATGTTACTGGAAACTCCAATTTGATTTACATTATAGCTACACTTAATATATTCGTTAACACAAGAAAGAATTTGAGCATCATCAATCCCCTTTTCAGACAGCTTTTCGGATAAGCACACTTTACAGGCATCATCATAACAAAAAAATGCGTTAAGATTTTCTCGACTTTCCTTGAGCAAGGGATGGCTTGTATAATTTTCATCAAACGCACAGACCGTTGCAAAAGAACTGCGTTCATATATTAACTGATAATTAGTTATCCCATTGTTTTCAAAATTATATTTTTGTTTGTTAATTTCAAGCGCCTTCATCAAAACACCTGAATAAAAAACCTTTCCAACAAGCAATTTTATATTTGACTTATTGGAATAAATATCCTGAAAACGAATACCATTGTCACTAATTTGCCAAACGCCGTCGTTATTGACGAAGCGATATGGTTCAAGCTGTTCTATCAAATCTTGACAAGGGCAACCGTGAAAAAGCAAAGTTCCCGCTACTTTATTGTGGGTGATTATTTCTGAAAAGTCACTATCTGTGTCAGTCAAGAAGTTTAATTCATCACAAGGCTGAACTTCGATTCCGTATTTTGAAGCAACTGTTATCAAAATCAGTTTCGCAACATCCAAAAGATATTCTGCCTGATTTTCGTGAAGTTTAAATTCGGTACAATGTTCGGAAATATATGTGTTAAGACCTTCGGTAGATGTAAAAGAAAGACTAGATATAGCGTCTATTACAGAAAAACTGTCAATCTTTGGCGATGCCCCATAGTAAAAAAACTCAAAATCATCTGAAAAACCAACAGACAAATCCGGGTTAAGTACAGCATACCGTGTGTGAATTTGCTGTGGACCATGCTTCAACGTTAAGGATATTTTGTTATGCGAAAGAATAACAGCTTTGCAAAAATTAAGTTCTTGTTTCGAGACATCATCCTGTATGGTGTCATTAAACTTTGAAACAGAAAAATCGTCAAGTTTCACTTTTGATACCTCATTCACTAAGTATATTTCTATTATATCAAACTATTGTCAAAAAGTAAATTCACACAGTATAAATCTCCCGTAATTACAGATAATAACAACATAATTTGTAATTTAAGGAGAAATGAATATTTGAAAGCAACTGGTGACGTCGCGAGCGCGTCCGGTGGACGATGCAGCGAGCGTAAGGAAGCGTAGCGGTCAAAATAGTCAGCGACGAGCAGGAGCGACTGACGATTTTGGGTACCGCAAGAGGTATTGTGAGAAGGATTGAGGAATGCGTTATAATAGGGCAAACCGCTTGAAACCCGCATAAACACTAAGGTTTTCACCAGTTTGCCCTATTGAACACAAGCCTATAATTTTATGGTTTCGTGCGGTTTTTACATAACAAGAGAGAACCTTCGTGTAAATGAAAAAGGCCGGATGAGCATCGATGCTCATCCGGTTTTCTGTTTATCAAACTCAAAAAACAATTATATTTACTATAAAATTCAAA
>JAZOSL010000119.1:0-5483 GCA_045657085.1 Acutalibacteraceae bacterium
TTTTCTATAATTTCAATAGGAATAATACATTCTTTGTACATATACAAAACTTTTGTATGGTACTCACCACCTACAACCCACGGCTCATCATACTGATTACAACAAATATATTGTTGTACGTTTGTAAGTGAAGAGTCTAACCTTTCACCATCAGAAGAAACCCAGTCTGAATAATATACATCTTCAACTTCATCATAGCCGTGTTTATATGTATACGCAATTTTTTGTCCATTGGTGTATTCTACAGTTAAAACATTACCATATTGATGTACCGAAGGATCCTCGTATACAAAATACTCTTTCCCGTCAGTATCAGTACTCGTATAACCACATGTACCTTCAACTATTTCAAATTTTTCAGGCTGGAAATAAATATTTTTTACAGGATTTTCATTAACAGGAATCGTAACCTCTGTAGTTTTACCCATATAGATTACAGTAAGTATATTTTCGCCACCAACAACCCAGGGTTTTTCTTCTTGGTTATGACTTGTGTAAATCTCATCAAATTCAAGAAGCTCTCCGGTCGAAGATACCCATCCTGACTCCCATGTGTCGTAATAAGCATCATAAATAGCCTTTTCTGTATAAACGTAAGCTACACTTCTGCCATCGGTATAGTTAACGGTAATGGTGTTTCCGTAGCATTGGTTTGCAGAAGGAATAGTATAGCAGAAAAACTGCTCATTAGAGTCCGTATCCTTGTTGTATCTATCGGTCCAATAACCACCCGTTTCATAGAGCAAAAAGAAACTCTCGTCAAATTCGAAACCTATTGATTCAACAGGATTTGCCTTAATATCAACAGGGATTTTTGTTGTTATTTCAGCATCATCACCCAAACAAAGTGTAATGTAATTTTCTTCTCCCATTACCCAAGGTTCAGCTTCCTGTCCGTCTGAAAAATAGATGTAGTTAGAATCTTCACCAAACATCTCAGAGTGTGTAAACACTTCACCATCATCGGAAACATATTTGATAACATAATCATCAATATCACTAGCAACAGCAACATACTCAACTACGCTGCCATCCTTATAGGTTACTGTTAATTTATTACCCTCTTCCCATGGTGACCAATCATAATCGTATTCGTAATATTGTTGGTTAAGAATCTCGGAATAGTTGTTATAACCACCAACGTGATCATATATATAATACTCACGAACGGGTGTGAAACTTATCGAGATAATATTATCTATACTTGCTGCCGATGCTACAACAGAAAGGCAAGAAAACATAGATATAACCATTACAATACTAAGTATTAATGATAAACTTTTTTTCATTTTTTACCTCCAAAAATATTTGTTATTTGCTTTGTTTTTTCTCACTGACCTAAGTCTGAAACGAAGCAATTTTTGTATAAACATGGTTTGTCTTTCTGACCAAAAAACAAATTCACACACGTATAAATATACACATACAGATTACCACTTTGAATATATGTAGTCAATCAATTTCGCTGTGTATTTTTCAACAAAAAAATCCATGATTTTTTATCAATATGACGAACTTTTTGTTTTCTTGCTACAATAACCCGAACCTGAAATTTTATTTAAGTATAGGTTTGTCAATAAGCTTAATTTCTGCTTTCTTGCAGCCATCAAGCTCAAGAACCACAATTTCGTTTTCGTCCTTCAAAAATGGTGCAGGAAGATAAAGGGTAAACTGAGGTCCTCGTTTTAAAAATCTACCCAAATTAAAGCCGTTAATATAAACAACTGCATTTGAAAAGCCTCTCATATCGACGAAAGTGTCAACCTTTTCATCTGCTTTGAAAGTACCCTTCATAAAGCAAGGAAATTCTGTTGCTTTCCCGGTGTACTTTACATCGGGAGCTTTATCAAGCTCCATACAGTAAACGTCCCAATCGACAATAGCCTGACCACCGATATAAATTTCATCAAGGCCTTTTCTGTCATACATTCTTCTGGCATAATTTATTCTTCCTAAAGCCTGTACAAGAATGTCAACCTTTATCTCACCGTCAAAGGCTTTAACAGGAACTGAAAAGCTTTCTTCATAAAGCTCTTTTCCTTTAAGCTTTGTTCTGTCGTAAACGTGTTTAAGCTCACCATTTATGTAAATATATGCAATGTCGTGAACACCAAAGCCGTTTATTTCTGTATCACCATAACTGCCTTTTATTGTTGTGCTGTAAAGAATAAGTCCGCTGTTCTGACCATAGTGCTCCATATGGTAAGGAATGTGTGATTTTTTATGATCTGCGAATTTTTTATAAACCTTTCTTAACTCTGCAAACTCTGTTAACTGAACCTTACCGTATGCCTTTGTTTTTGCATCTTCGGGAAGCTCCGGTAATTCGCAACCAAGCTGTTTTTTCATTCTGTCACGTAGAATAAAGTATTTTTCTGTATATGCTCCGTTTTCGCTAAGTGGTGCACCATAATCGTAGCTTGTTGTTGTAGGACAATAAGCGTCGTAATAGTTTGCGCCTGATGAAAAACCGAAATTTGTACCACCGTGGAACATATAAAGATTAAAGTTAGCATCTTCCTTAAAGAATCCGTCAAGACTTCTTCCTAAAGTTTCTTCAGGGTTGTCGCTATGATGCTTTGCACCCCAACGGTCAAACCAACCACACCAATGCTCACCACACATAAGTGGCTTGTCTGGTTGAAGCATCTTTAAATCATCAAATCTGTGCTCATGGTATCCACCGAAGTTGGCTACCATCCAATCTTCTTTAATACCACCACCTGAGAAGAAATAACGATCTTCACCGTCAGAAGTGAAAAGTTGAACGTTTACACCCTGTTCTCTCATTAAATCTCTCAACCAATAAAGATATTTTTTATCTCTGCCAAAAGAACCGTACTCATTCTCAACCTGCATGGCAATAATTGTACCACCGTTTGTTATCTGGTATGGCGTAATTCTCGGAAGAAGTTCTTTAAAGAAATTTTCTACTGCTGAAATATATTTTTTATCCCAACAACGAAGACGTATGTTTTTATCTTTAAGAAGCCATGCGGGAAGTCCCCCGAAATCCCATTCAGCACAAATATGGGGCCCCGGACGTACGATAACGTAAAGTCCTATTTCCCCTGCAAGCTTTACAAACTTTTCTATATTTAGCATACCTTCAAAATTAAACTGACCCTTTTTAGGTTCGTGCCAGTTCCACGGTACGTAAGTTTCAACTGTATTAAGACCTGCTGCTTTTAATTTCAAAAGACGGTCATGCCAATATTCTTCGGGAATTCTGAAATAATGCATAGCACCCGAATAAATATGGAAGGGTTTTCCGTCAAGATAAAATTTTCTGTCTTTCATTTCAAGCATATTTACTACTCCTTTGACACCTTGAAATATTCTTTTTCAAGGTCATATATGTTTTATTATACTAAATATTCATTTATAAAACAAACAGAAAATAAAAAACGGCAAGTCACACAAACAAACTGTACCCGTTTTGTATCAAGTGACGAATAAAACAGTTATTTTATTGATAAACTATATAAATAAAATTAAATTTTGTTTATACAGGTGATATTATGTGCGGAATCATCGGAAAAGCAGGGATAGAAGACGTTATGCCCGACCTTCTAAACGGTCTTGAAAAACTTGAATACAGAGGCTATGATTCTGCAGGCATTGCAGTAATTAATAACAACTGTGTTTCACGTTGCAGAGAATCAGGAAAAATTTTTAATTTAAAAAAGAAAGCCGAAAGCAATCGGGAAATGCTTTCGGGCAATACAGGTATAGGTCATACCCGTTGGGCAACCCACGGAAAACCAACAACGGAAAATGCTCACCCACATATGAGTACAAATAAAAAAATCGCCCTTGTTCATAACGGCATAATTGAAAATGCAGAAGAAATCAAATCAAGTTTTTTGCCTAAAGAAACTGTTTTTGAATCTGACACCGATACTGAAGTTGCTGTGAAGCTGATCGGTGAATTTTATAAAGAAGATATAATTTCTGCAATAAAAAATGCTTGTAAGGAGCTTTCGGGCACCTTTGCTTTCGGGATTTTGTGCAGTGATTTCCCTGATAAAATATTTGCCGTTGCAAAGGGTAGTCCACTTCTTGCAATAAAAGGTAATAAAGGGTGTTGGATATCGTCCGATATCTGTGCTGTAAACGAAAAAAGTGGTGAGGTTTTTCGTGTTGCAGACGGTGAAATATGTGAAATAACAAAAGAATATATCCACTTTTATAATCAGAATGGTGAAAGAATAGAAAAATTTGCTGACAACGAAAGTTTTGATGACAACAATTATGATAAGGGTGGCTACGAGCATTTTATGCTCAAAGAAATTTACGAGCAACCACAAGCAGTAAAAAATACTATTCTTTCCCTTATAAATGACGACAAAATAAATTTTGATAATTTCCGACTTACAGATAAATTTATAAAAGATGATTTAAACAGAATAATTATTACAGCCTGTGGCTCTGCTTACCACACAGGTCTTATTGTAAAGCACGTTTTTGAATCTTTGTGTAAAATTCCGGTATACGTAGAAATTGCATCAGAATTCCGTTATTCCGAAGTCTTTCTCGACAACAAAACGCTGATAATTTTTATAAGTCAGAGTGGCGAAACTGCCGACACGCTTGCAGCACTAAGACTTTCTTGTAAACACAAAGCAAAAAACCTGTCAATAGTTAACGTAAAGGGAAGTGCTCTGGCAGAAGAAAGTGAAAACGTTATATACACAAAAGCAGGCAGAGAAGTCGCAGTTGCCACAACAAAAGCTTTCAGTGCACAGCTTGTTGCATTGTATTCTTTAGCTATTTATTTAGCCGGAATCAAGGGAACTATTACATCACAGAAAAAAGTTTTTTTAACAAAAGAGCTTTTGAATTTACCCGAAAAAATCAACTCAACACTTTTAAAAACTGCTGATAAAATGAAAGAGCTTTCTGCAAAAATCTGCAATTCAAAAGACGTGTTTTTTATAGGAAGATTAAGTGACTACGGTACTGCCTGTGAAGGCTCGCTCAAATTAAAAGAAATCAGCTATATAAATTCACAAAGCTATGCTGCAGGTGAGTTAAAACACGGAACAATCTCTCTTATAGATAACGGCACACCTGTTATTGCAATTGCCGGTAATAATAAAGTATTCAAAAAAACTGCAAGTAATATTTCAGAAGTTGTTTCAAGAGGTGCAAGGGTAACCCTTATTACAGATGAATCAGAAAAAGATTTTTTACCCCAAGTTGACGATATTATTTTTGTGCCTTCCACGGCAACTGAATTTCAGAACTCATTAAACGTTATTCCGTTACAGCTTTTGAGTTATTATATAGCAAAGCTGGCAGGCAGAGATGTTGACAAACCAAAAAACCTGGCAAAAAGTGTTACGGTAGAATAAAAAAACCCTGTTTCCGTGTCACCGGAAACAGGGTTTTCAATATAATTACATTTTAATTTTGTAACATTTAATTTCGAAAGGATTAATTTCGAAGTTAAGTGTGTCGCCACTGAAGATATCAGCTGC
>JAZOSL010000120.1:0-16039 GCA_045657085.1 Acutalibacteraceae bacterium
TAAACAAAATTAATCATTGAAAGAATTGAAAAAATATGATATATTTTCAACCATAAAATATTGATTTTTCTTGAAAGGATTTATTTATGAATAAAGTAATCATCTCAATTATTATTATAGCTTTAGTTGTAACTATTCTCACATCAGTATTAGTAATTATATTCAAAAAAGTGGATTTTAAAAAAGCAATAAGCCAAACAGCAGAATTACCTGATAATTTCACTTACACCGCTCACACAGGCTGTGTAGGCACTGCAGATAATTCTCTTGCGGCGATTGAAATGGGTGCAAAGCACGGTGCAGATATAGTAGAATTTGACGTTTATTTTACAAAAAATGACGAGCCTGTACTTTCTCACGATAAGCCTAAAGGTAAAGAAGTAACCTTAGATGAAGCCTTTAAAAAAGTTAGTGAATACGAAAATTTAAAAGCAAATATAGATATTAAGAGCTATGGCTCATTAGAAAAGATTGTTGAATGCGCAGAGAAATATAATTTAAAAGACAGAATCTTTTTTACAGGTATTTTCTTAAAGGATACAGAAGCTGTTAAAAAAGCTTGCCCTGATATTGATTATTATCTTAACTCTGACATTGAGAAAAAACACAAACAAACTGATAAATATATTGAAAGCCTTATAAAAACCGTAAAGGATAGCGGTGCTGTAGGTATAAACTGTCACTACAAAAATGTTACAGAAGAAATGGTAATGGCATTCAGAGAAAACGGTTTACTTATTTCTGTATGGACTGTAAACAAAGAAGCAGCTATGTATAAAGTTTTAAGAATGGCTCCCGATAATATTACAACAAGAAATCCTGACATTTTAAAGGATATAATTGAATAAAAAACTCAAACCAAAAACCGTTGCTTTACTACAAAAGTTTAAGCAACGGTTTTAATTATATTTATCTCTTATTCAATTCAGGCTCAACTACCTCTTTCCAACGACGAGCGATAAGCTGATGACCGCAGGTTGTAGGATGAACACCATCCCACAAAAGATTATACACATCTGTCTTATTCGCATAATCGTCAAACATATCCTGAAGTGGTACGAAAACAGCATTATAATCTTTAGCAATTTTCCTTGCTTTTTCGGCATAAGCACCTATATGTGCTTTAAAATACGCATTCAATTCAGGCTCTTTCTTTTCACCGAAGAAAGGTTCCATAATAACAAGAAAAACATCAGGATTTTGTTCTAAAACTTCATCCAGCAACAGACGATATATCTTCTCATATCTGTCAGGGTCAGAACCTTTGCCACCGTCCCATTCAAGAATAATATCGTTTATACCGATAAGAATACTCAAAACCGTTGGCTTTAAATTAAGGCAATCTTCTTTCCATCTTCCGAAAAGATCAGATACCCTGTCACCACTCGTTCCCCTGTTAAGAATTTCGATATTTTTGTTAAGATTATCCGCATACATTTCTGATGCTAAAATATACTGATAGCCGTGACCATGAATGTGGTTAAGGTCAGAATTTCTGCCTCTGTTACCGTCGGTTATAGAATCACCGTGAAAAAGAACAACGTCATTCTCTTTTAAATTCATCATAATATCACCTGTTCTTTTAATAAAAATCGGTGCATTCGTAAGAATACACCGATTGGATTTTATTATTCTACGTTACCTGCCTTAACTGCCTCAAAATCATCTTGAATTTCATTTGAGGGAGCCTTTGTAAGAAGTGATACAACTACTATGCAGATTGATGAGAAGATAAATGCGGGAAGGAGCTCGTAAATTGCGAATGCACCGCCAAGCTTACTGATAACAAGCTTCCAAAGGAATACCATACCTGCACCGCTTACCATACCTGCAATAGCACCTGCTCTATTTACTCTCTTCCAGAAGAGAGAGAAAATCATAAGAGGACCAAATGTTGCACCAAAGCCTGCCCATGCAAATGAAACAATACCGAAAATAACACTGTTTTCATCAAGTGCAATAATTGCTGCAACAACTGCTATAACAAGCAAGGTTACTCTCGACATTGTCATAACCTGTTTATCATTAGCGTTTTTCTTGAAAATACCCTGGAAAATATTTTTGGCGAATGCTGACGCCGCAATAAGAAGATATGAGTCAGATGAGCTGATAGTTGCAGCAAGAATACCTGCCATAATAAGACCTGCTAAAAGAGGACCAAAGCCTGTTGAAAGGAATGAAGTTGTAAGAGTAATAAAGATATTTTCTGCACTTGCAGATGTAAGATGCTCTGTGGGGAATAAATCTCTACCGATTATACCGATAAATACTGCAACCGCAAGAGAAATTATAACCCAAATCATAGCTATTCTTCTTGAGAGTTTAAGCTCTGACTCTTTACGGATAGCCATAAAACGAAGAAGAACCTGAGGCATACCGAAGTAACCAAGACCCCATGCAAGCATAGAACAAATCTTAAGAACACCATACTCTGATGCTTCACCGAAAACAGGTTTTCCGTTTACAACCTCTTGTAAGCCATTTGCATCAACCACAGGGTTTGCAATGTTAAAGAATTCAAAGAAGCCGGGAATAGCCTTTGCATTTTCCATTATAGCACCGATACCGCCTGCCTTAACTGTACCAATAACAACGATTACAGTAAGAGCAATAAACATAACTATACCCTGCATAAAGTCTGATGCACTTTCAGCAAGGAAGCCACCGAGTATAGTATAAAGAAGAACGAAAACTGCACCTACAATCATCATAGGAACATAATCTGCACCGAAAAGTGTTGAGAAAAGCTTACCGCAGGTAACAAAGCAACTTGATGCATACACGGTGAAGAATATAAGAATGAAAAGAGCTGCAAGTGAAACGATAACTTTTTTCTTTTCGTGGAATCTGTTTGAGAAAAACTCGGGTAAAGTAATAGCATTATTAGCTCTTACACTATAACGACGAAGTCTTTTTGAAACAATAAGCCAGTTTAAATATGTACCAACTGCAAGACCTATAGCAGTCCAAGCAGCGTCTGCAAGACCGCACCAATAAGCAACACCGGGAAGACCCATAAGAAGCCAACCACTCATATCTGATGCTTCCGCACTCATTGCAGTAACCCAGGGTCCAAGAGAACGACCGCCAAGGAAATAATTTTCCGAACTCTTATTTGCTTTTTTAGCAAATACAAGACCTATAACTATAACAACAGCCATATATGCAATCATAGCTACAAGGATTTGTAATGTAGAATTATTCATCCCTAATCCACTCCATATCATAATAATATTTGAATAATACCATAATCTGTATAAATATTCAATATTATTTTTAAAAGATACATTTATATTTCTCTTGTTTTTTTCTCGTAAATATGTAATAATATTATAACTTTTAAAAAAGAGGTTTTAGGAATGGCTGAAAAAAGAAGTAGCTTTTCAGGGAAACTCGGTTTCGTTCTTGCGACTGCAGGTTCAGCAGTTGGTTTAGGCAACATCTGGCGTTTCCCCTATCTTGCCGCTAAATACGGTGGTGGTATATTTTTACTTGTATACCTTATACTTGCAATTACATTTGGTTTTGCTCTTATGTGTGCAGAAATTTCAATCGGACGAAAAACAGGCGTAAGTGCTATCGGTGCATATAAAAAGTTGGACAAGCGTTTTTCATTTATAGGTATACTCGCTGCAATAGTACCGATGATAATTTTACCTTACTACTCAGTTATCGGTGGGTGGATTATCAAATATTTAGGAGTTTTCGTTTCAGGCAATATGACAAACGCCGCAACTGACGGCTATTTTGAAAGCTTTATTGCACAACCGATTGAGCCTATCGGATGGTTTTTATTGTTTATGGGTCTTACTGCTCTCGTTGTTCTTTTCGGTGTTGAAAAGGGTATCGAAAAGGTAAGCAAAATAATGATGCCCGTGCTTGTTGTTTTAACCGTATTCATCGCAATTTATTCAATGTGTATGCCCGGTGCATTTGAGGGTGTTCTTTATTATATTACCCCTGATTTCAGCAAATTCTCTGCAACGACAGTTCTTGCAGCGATGGGTCAGCTTTTCTATTCAATGTCGCTTGCTATGGGTATTATGATCACTTACGGCTCATATATGAAAAAAGACGTTAACATTGAAAGCTCTGTTAAGCAGATTGAGCTTTTTGATACAGGCATCGCATTCTTCGCAGGTCTTATGATTGTCCCCGCTGTTTTTGCTTTCTCAGGCGGTGACGAAACTGCTCTCGGAAAAGGCCCCGGTCTTATGTTTATTACGCTTCCTAAAGTGTTTGAAAGTATGGCTGGTGGCTCAATTGTAGGTGCGGTATTCTTTATTCTTGTTCTTTTTGCCGCATTAACGTCATCAATATCACTTATGGAAACTGTTGTTTCTATATTTATGGATAAATTCGGTTGGAGCAGAAGGCTTACTTGTATTCTTGTTTTCTTATTCTGCGTTGCTTTAGGTCTTCCTTCTTCACTTGGCTTCGGTGTTTTAAGCGACGTAACAATTATGAATTTCTCATTCCTCGATTTCTTTGACTTTATAAGCAACAGTGTGCTTATGCCAATAGTTGCATTCTTAACCTGTATTTTCGTTGGTTACTTTATCAAACCCAAAGCACTTACTGACGAAATTGAGTCAAGCGGTAAATTCAAACGCAAAAAGATGTTTGTTGTTATAATAAAATACATCGCTCCCGTTTGTATTATCCTTATTCTTGTTTCATCAATCCTTGACGCTATGGGTATTGCAAAGATTTAACAAAAAACCGTGAGTTGATACTCACGGTTTTTTAAATGGCAAATTAAAAGTGGCAAATTAAGGGTCTGCGACGGCATTGTATATGTCATCGCAGACCTTGGATTTTATTTATATATTAAACTGATGCGAAGCCTTCTGGCATCTGAAAACTGGCATCTGGCATCTTACAAAATCGTGAAACGTGCAAAAAGCTACTCTTCGTAAGGTTGATTGATTTTTGATGCAGTTTGCGATTGCTCTGCCCGAAGGCGTATAAGATACGTCGAGTGGGCAGAAAATCGTGAAATGCGCAAAAAGCAATTAACCTTTAGATTTCGTTGAAGTATTTTACTATATACTCAACCACTGCACCAAACATCGGGTGACTGTGTGAATAAGCACCGTCCCAATTTTCCCACAAAGTTGTAGCACCTTGCTTTTTCATATTGTAGAAGGTGTTTTCTTTTTCACTTGTAAGAAGACGGTATGCTAAATCTTTATAACCGTTTTCGCAAAGAGTTCTTATGAGAATATCTGTACCGAAAATACCGGTATCAAATTCACCTAATTTTTCGTACTTATCAACAATAGCTTTAAGAGTTTTTTCGTTACCTAAACCAAGGTCAAAGCCGTATGCATCACAGGCTTCTGTTGATTTATAGAAAGTGCAGGTCTTTTTATCGTAATATTTGTCAATAAAAGCCTTTTTAACTTTTTCGTAACGTGTTTTCAACTCTTTATTAGGTTTACCGATAATATCGGCAATCTCAATAGTCATTTTTATTGTTTTAAGGTAGAAATAAGTATTAACAAAGGGCTCAGGAATAAGGTTTTTGTCTTTAGGTGAACACCAGTCGCCAAGACACCAACCCGCAACCTCTTCTCTTACAACCAAGCCTTTTTCACTGTGGTTTTCCATATAGTCAAGGTAATTTAACATATTGGGATAATACTTTTCTAATAAAGCTTTATCACCGTAATGTTTATAGAAAGCGTACGGTACAATAACCATTGCACCACCCCAACCACCTGGGCCACCACCGCCACCATAAAATGGTGCAGTATGCTGAACATGACCGTTGAATATATCCTGACAATCTGCAATATCCCTTATCCATTTACAGTACATACTTTCAGCATCAAAACAGGTCATAACTACATTTGCAGTCAACTGACCATCACCTGTATAACCGAGTCTTTCTCTGTGTGGACAGTCTGATGGAATACAACCGTGAATATTAGAATTCTGAGTTCTTATATACGCATCAAAAATCCATTGTAAAGTTTTGTTTGATGACTTGAATTTTACAATGGGTTTTATATCTGTATGAACAACTCTGTACTCTTTGACAGTCACCCTACCCAACACGTCAAAATATCTTGCACCGTGCCAAGTGAATTGTGGGTGATAAGCTTTGCAGATATTATCATGAATAAAAGTATCCTTCTGCATACGGAATTCACCACCTGCAGAATGGAAAGCGAGTCCCCCATCTTCGTTTAATTCTTCTGCATAACGAATTGTACAAGGCTCGCTGATATATGCATCATCAATAAACTCTACAACAGGGTAACCTGAAACGTTTTCGCCAACGTCATAAATTGCATAATCACCTTTTCTGAATATGCATTTTGGCTTTAATTTTCTCACGACTCTGTCAGGGGTAAAATCTGCTTCGCTAAGCACAGAAACAGGTGGATTTACAACAGTTACGTCATTCCAATTTTCCGTTGAATAAGACATGTCAGAAAAATCGTAGTAGCCTGTTCTTGCATCCTGATCTTCACCATAATAAACACTTGCCCTTTTAACATAAGACTTTGTGTATTTAAGATTCTGATCACTTTTGGCAACGATATTTTTCCCCTGTAAAATCTTAAAGCAAAGTTTTAATTTACCGTTACCATACGGTTTTACACCCTCGTTAGGACACTCTTTTTGAGCATACCAGCCACCACCGATATGGAAAACAATGGTGTTCTTGCCTTTTTTCAAAAACTTTGTCACGTCAATTCTTTCATAAAGAATTCTCTGTGTCATTTTATTAAAAATCGGGTATGCCATACCGGCAGTATCCATTTTTTCGAAGTTAGTCCAAGCAGGCGAAAGAACTTTGTCTGAAGCAGGTTTTCCGTTAATATAAACATTACAATAACCAAGTCCCGTAACAAAAAGCTCTGTTGGGATTTTTTTATTTACATCAAAATCACAACGAACGATAACAGCTTCAGTTTCGTCATTGAACTCAACCCACGCCACATCATCAAAAACAAGGTTAAGGTTATATTTTATATATCTTTTACCATTTCTTTCATAAGAAACGTTTTCATAAGGGATTCCGTTTTTATAAAAGAAATCAATATAATCAACGTTACTTTCAGCAACAATACTTTCAGCCTTCAGCTCTTTTGCACAAAGCTTTAATTCTTTTAAAATATTGCTGGCGATTTTAAATCTTCTGTAATCTTTTTTTACGGCAATTTTTGAAAGCTCAAACTCACCGTTGCCGTTATCATATAAGCTACCACAACCAACAACTATGTCTTTAATTGCACATACAACGTGAATGCCGTTTTCATCACGGCTATCTTTAACGAAAGAGGGCTTTTCGCCCTCTTCGTTACAAAAAACATCACGTCTTACAGAAACAACGTCTTTAAAATATTTATGAGCACTATCGATTTTTATGTATTTAACAACATCGTTTGCCATAATTAAACCTCTGCCTTTTTGGGAGAAATAATAAAGTTAAAGGTAAGCTCTTTAGAAGCATCTATACAATACTCGGGAAGTGTTGCAGGACCACAGCTACCTGTACCTGTACCTCTTGAATGACCGTCAATAGTAACGAAGGTTGTACCCTGATCGTAAACATCTTCTCTGTGATCTGCTTTAACAAGAAGATCCTGAGTATAATTATGAACGTTGAAATTAAATTTCTTATCAGAGTAAATATGAATTTCTTCACCTTTACCATTTTTAAGTACAAGGTAAGATACATCTGAATGGTTTGAGTTATCCTGTGGACGAATGTATGCTTCATGCTCATCTTCAACAAATGATTTATAAAGACCGATAGGTGCGTGAGCATTGAAGTCGTTATAATTTTCCATTCCACCTCTGCCGAAGTATTCAATTTCATTAAACTTCTTATCAGCTTCAAAGGTAAGTCCTAAACGTGGAATATCATAGAAATGTTCTTTACTGTCTTCTTCCGGTGCCATAGCAACTTCGATATCAATAACACCATTTGCACCTATAATATAAAGAACGTTTGCATTGAATAAAACGTCTTCTTTACCATAGATACTCAAATACTGGCTAACGGAGGCTATACCACCTTTAACCTCAGCACTGAAATCTTCAAGCACAACTTTAACGTCGTTAAGACCGTGTTTTTCCCATTCATCAAGATTCCAACGGTCATTATCAACATGAGCTCTTGCGATATTTATAAGGAAGCCTTTATGCTGAACCGGTGCTTTATTAAGAACAGAAACACCGTTTGCTTTATAAGAGAGCATTTCACCTGTTTCTTCAGAAAATTCAATAGCACCATTTTCATATTTAACTGTAAGAACTTCATTTTCAGATGCAACTGAAATCTTACCTGTAGTTAAAACAGGCTGTTCAAAAGGAGCTTCTGAAAGAATCAACTGTTCTGTTGCAATTTCAAAATCACCGTTAAGATATGTAAGATTAAGGAAAGTATTTTTGTCGTAATTTACTTTTGGTAAATCAAGTTTATATGTCACATCCTTCTCAGGTGCGATATCAGTTAAAAAGCTGCCACATTTAAGATTTACACCATTTTCCTGTAATTCCCAATATACTTCAATACCCTTTGAAGAAAGGAATCGGTTTGTATTAACAATTGTAAGCTTATTACCGGAAAGGCTACGAACTCTTAAAGGTCTGTAGCAATTTTTCATTTCGAAAGCACCTGTATGAGGTGTACGGTCGGGATAGAAAAGACCATCTACACAGAAGCAACCGTCATGAAGAAGCTCACCGTGGTCACCACCATAGGTATATTGATATTTATATTTATCACTACCGTCGTGAAGAACAGAATGATCTGCCCATTCCCAGATACAACCACCCATAAATATATCGTCTGAGAAGAAAATCTGCATATATTCTTCAAGAGCACCGGGACCTACACCCATCGCATGACAATATTCGCAAAGATAGAAAGGTACTTCTGTATACTGTTTACCACGCTTTCTTCTCTGAATCTTTTTCATATCATCCTGATGAGTATACATTTCTGAGAAAACGTCGTAATGGTATCTCTTTGTTCTGCAAACACCTTCGTAATGAACAGGAATATCTGTACCAAAGCTTTTAAGCATTTTATAACATTTATCGTGACACTTGTAGCCCCATGATTCGTTACCTAAGCTCCACATAATAATTGAGCCGTGAGTACGGTCACGGAAATACATTCTCTTAACTCTGTCCATATATCTTGGTGCCCATTTTAAATCGTGGCTTATAGCACCACCTTCACAGCCTAAATCCCAGATACCGTGAGTTTCGATATCAGCCTCGTCAACAACGTAAAGGCCGTAATGGTCGCAAAGCTCAAGGAAGAACGGATCGGGAGGATAGTGAGATGTACGGACACAGTTTACGTTAAACTCTTTCATTAATTTAACGTCTTTTTCAAGAGAAAGGAAATCCTCTGCATAACCCTTTGTTTCATGGGTATCGTGGTGATTAACACCTTTTAATTTAACCTTTTTATCATTGAAATAGAAAACTGCATCTTTGATTTCAATATGTTTAAAGCCGATGTACTGACGGATTGTCATTATCTCGTTATCGCCCTTTGAAAGAGTGAGATATAATTCATAAAGCTTTGGAATTTCAGCACTCCATTCTTCAACCTTAAGGTTTTTAAGTGAGAATGAAAGTTTCTTTGCACCGTCAACGGTCTGAGAAGCAACAACAGCACCACCATCACAAAGAGTTGCTGTTAATTTAATGTCTTTGAGAGCACCCTTGATTTCGGTTTCGATATCAAGATTATATTTTTTGCCTTTTTTATTTGCAATTGCCTGAAAATCGTTTATGTATGTTTTCTCGTAAGCATAAAGAAGGACGTCACGGAAAATACCGCACTCTCTGAACATATCCTGTGCTTCAAGGTATGAACCTGTACACCATTTGAAAACTACTGCAACGATTTCATTTTCTCCGTCTTTAAGATATTTTGTAATATCAAATTCATACGAGTTATGAGCAGCTTCACCGTAGCCTACAAATTCACCGTTTACATATAAATCAACACAAGATGCTATACCAAGGAATGTAAGAACATAATTCTTGTTAAGATTATCAATATTTATAAATTTACGGTAAATACCACAAGAAAAATCTTCGGGAAGATGTGGTGGCTTTACGCCCTGCTGATAAGGAAGTCCTAACGCTCTCGGATCGAAGCTGTAAGGACAGTTTATATACTGTGGCTCTTCGTAGCCTGTTCTTTGCCATGTTGACGGAACAGTAACCTTATCGAACTTAACCTTTTTAGTGTCAATTGTATCGGGAAGTTTTGATTTCTTTTTATAATATTTAAAATCCCACTCACCTGAAAGAACTGTTACAACGTCACTGTTAAAACGTTCTGTTTTATAACAAGCTTTTTCCGCTTTTTCTTTTGTTGAATGTGGAATAGCATATGCTCTTGGGGCAAGCCTGCCAATTTCCATCACGTCAAAAGACCAATGGTTGGTTTTATTGATTTCATATTTCATTTTACATTCCTCCATAGAGTGAATAATATTGATTTTATATTATCATATAGGGCAAATCTTTTCAATTAAAATAAAAAATATTATTACAAAAAATAATGCATTTCCGTGTTTTTTATGTTAAAATATTATCATCACTTTCCGGGAGAATAAAATGAACATTCAAGAAGAACAGTTAACGGGTGTTGTTGAAGAAATAACCTTTCAGAACGACACTAACGGTTGGACAGTGTTGGACCTTTCAACCGACGACGATCTCATTACCGTTGTTGGTGTTATGCCAGGTGTCTGTGCCGGTGAAACACTGTCCCTTACAGGTAACTTTATAATACACCAGTCATTCGGAAGGCAGTTTAAGGTAACTGCCTTTTCTCGCTGTATGCCCGAAACAACGGAACAGATTTTCAAATACCTTTCTTCAGGTGTAATAAAGGGCATCGGTCCTAAAAAAGCAATGATGATTGTTGAAAAATTCGGTTCTGATACACTTGATGTTCTTGAAAACTCACCCGAAAGATTAAGCAGCTTAAAGGGTATCTCGGAAGAACAGGCAAAAGCTATAGGTAACGAGTTCAAAAGCCAGTTTGCTATGAGATCTGTTATGCTGGGTCTTGAAAAATACGGTTTCACCCCTGCTGAAAGTGTAAAGGTTTTCAAAAAACTCGGTATTGATGCCGTTAAGCTTATAGAAGAGAACCCGTACAGGTTATGTGGCTTGAACATAGGCTTTTCTTTTGAAAGGGCTGAAGCTATTGAAGAAAAGCTCCCCCACAAGCCTCAACCCGACCATCGCATAAGAGAAGGCATAATTCACGTTGTGCGTCACAACTCAACCGTTATGGGTCATACCTGTATTCCACGAGAAAAATTATTGAAGCCTTGTTCAGATTTTCTTAATATAACTCAGGATGAAGTTGATATTGCACTTGACACAATAATATCATCTCAATATTTAAAAGAAGCTATTCTTGACGGAAAAGAGTTTGTTTTTCTTCCATCTTCATTTTTAGCTGAAAAGAAAATCGCAAACAGAATGAATGTTGTTGCAAACTATCCCCCACCTGTCGCTCCCCGTCTTGCAGACTGGATAGACGATATTGAAAGAGCTAATAACATAAAATACGAAGAGCAACAAAGACTTGCTATTGCAACCGCCGCTAAAAAAGGTCTTTTAGTTTTAACTGGTGGCCCCGGTACAGGTAAAACAACCACCATTAAAGGCATTATTAAGATTTTTCAATTCCAAGGCCTTGAAATTGCCCTTGCAGCACCTACCGGCAGAGCAGCTAAAAGAATGAGTGAAGTTACTGAAATGGATGCAAAAACCATTCACAGGCTTTTAGAAGTTGAATGGGATGAAGACGACAAGCCGTATTTCAGAAGAAATGCTCAGAATCCCCTTGATTGTGATGCACTTATTCTTGATGAGCTTTCAATGATAGATATCCATCTCTTTGCAAACCTTTTAGAAGCATTGCCTATGGGTTGCAGATTGATTCTTGTTGGTGACAGCGACCAGTTACCCCCTGTTGGCTCAGGTAATGTGCTTCAGGATTTGATAACTGTAGGAATGTTGCCCGTTGTAAAGCTTACTCAGGTTTTCAGACAAGCACTCCAAAGCAAAATAATTACAAATGCCCATAAAATTGTTGTAGGTGAAACACCCGACCTTAGTAACGACGGCAATGATTTCTTTCATATGGAAAGACCTAACCCGTTTTTATCGGCTCAGACTGTTGTTGAGCTTTGTAAAACACGTTTACCCAACGCATACAATTGGGATCCGTTTTCAGACATACAGGTAATTTGTCCGTCAAAAAAAGGAGAAACAGGAACAAATAACCTTAACAGATTGTTACAGGAAGCCCTGAACCCACCCGATGAAGAAAAAAATGAAATTACTGTTGCAGGGCAGATTTTCAGAGCCGGCGACAAAATTATGCAGATAAAAAACAACTACAATATCGAATGGGAAAGCAACGAAGAAAAAGGATCGGGAATTTTCAACGGTGATATTGGTATACTTAAAAAGGTCGATTCAAAATCTAACGTTGTTACCATTGATTTTGACGGCAGAGAAGCTGTTATTCCCGGTGAATTTTTAAGTGAATTAGAACTCGCTTATGCTATAACCGTTCATAAAAGTCAGGGCAGCGAATTTAAAGCTGTTGTTCTTCCGGTCATTAATATTGTGCCGAATCTTGCATACAGAAATCTTTTGTATACAGCAGTTACGAGAGCAAAGGATATGCTTATAACAGTTGGTTCATCACAACAAATAGAAGCGATGACCTATAACGATAAAAAAGCTAAACGCTATTCAGCGTTAGCGCATTTTCTTAAAGAAAACTAAAACTCAACAAAAATTAAAACTAACCTAAATAAAAATCGGCAGAGTTTCCTCTGCCGATTTTTTGTTTATTTGATTTTTAGAAAGGCTTCAAGCCGCTTGAGTAACGAGTGTTGCTACACCGTTTTCAACGTTATATGTCTGACCGTCTTGCTCAACTACACCGTTGTAGTTCCAATTAAGATATCCTTTATCTACGTAATATGTTGTACCGTAATACTCTGTAACGCCACTGTAATTCCAATCGAGGTAACCGTTTACAACGTGATACCAAGCACCATAATACTCAACAAGACCTGTGTAATTCCAATCAATAACACCGTTACTTACGTAATACCAATCACCATTATGTTGAACAAGTCCGGTGTAACTCCTTGCAATATAATTATTATTTATATAATACCATTGACCGTTATACTCGACAAGGCCTGTATAACTCTTTGCAACGCCATTTTCAAAATTATAAATTCTACCAAGGTATTCTACTGCACCTGTAAAAGTTTTTTGACGAACGCTGTTGTAGTAATAATGATATACTGTTCCAACCGGATAACTATAGGTTTCTAAAACAATGGTTTTATCCCAACTAAGACGGCCGTTTTCAACATAATACGACCCATCGTAATAATCTATTACACCTGTATAGTCATCACTTATTATGCCATATACTACCGCACGCCACTCACCATCATAATAAGCAAGAGTATATTTATAGTTTATAAATCTACCATTTTCAATATACTGTATTTGGCCCTTAGAATTCGGAACAAAACCTGTAAAAGTTCTGTCAAGATAACCATTTTGAATATAATAAGTTATTTGTGTGTCTTGGTTATACATACCGGTATATTCCCAATTAACGCGACCATATTTTACATAATAGTCGCCACCGTTATATTTAACGATACCTTCAAAAGTAGGTTTAAACGCCCCTCTTTCCATATATCGCCACTCATTCTCATAGAAAACAAGACCGGTATAATTGGAATTTATAACGCCTGCCTCGACGACATAAACCTTATCTTTATAAACAATAGTACCTGTATAGTTCCAATCAACTACCCCATTTTTTACATAATAGTAACACTCTCTACCAATGGAGTCGCGACCATACGCAACAACGCCTTCAAAGTTCCAATTGATCATATTGTTTTCAACGTAATACCAAACACCATTGTAATAAGTTAAGGTTGTTTTATTCCAACCAAGATATCCTTCACTTAAATAATACCAATCGCCATTGAAATATACAAGGCCTGTATAATTTCTTGTCTGACAACCATTTTCCACGTAATACCACGAACCATTTCTCGCGCTATACTCAATATGCTGTGCTAAACCGGTATAACTCCAGTCGACAGCGCCATTTCTTGTATAATAACCTTGACCATTGTAATCAACAATATAATTGCTGTTCCAATCGATCTGACCATCTCGAACACAGTACCATACGTCGTTATAATAAGTTAGAGTATCTTTACTCCAGTTGATATAACCTTCATAAAGATAATACCAAACATCATTGTAATAAACGAGACCTGTATAATTTCTGTTTAACCAACCACCTGAAATATAATACCATCTGCTGTCACAAAGAGCTAAGCCGTAATAATTCCAGTCAATCGTACCGTTAACAACATAGTATTCTGCACCATTATACTCAACTATACCGGTATAATTAACCATTGCACCATCAAGAGTTGTGCTGTACCATACACCATCTATATACTGCAAGGTTACAGGAACGTAGTTATAGTGAACTGTAGCATTTAAGAAATACCCATTCTGACTTTCATCAACAGTAATATTTGCCCACTCTTCAGCTGTGCCGTAATAATAAATATCCGCAAGACCTTCGCAACCGTTAAATACATATTCCATTATTTCGGTTACGCTTTCAGGGATAATTATTGTCTCTAAATTTTCACATGCTTGAAAAGCACAAATCTCTAATACTGTAACACCTTCGGGAATTTCTATTGATTTAAGATTTTCACAACCCGAAAACGCCCACGAACCTAATTTTTCAAGACTCTTGGGGAGCTGCACCTCTTCAAGCGTTGATTCAAAAAAGGCTTCACAGCCTATTTCTTTTAACGAATCAGGGAGAGTTATATGCTTAACAGATGACCAACGGAAAGCATAGTCTTGTATGCTTTCTATCCCCTCCTGAATTTCAACACAATCTATACCATGTACCCCATAAAATGCACCGTTGGATATACTTTTCACAGGCAAGCCATTATACGTTGAAGGTATAACTATGTCACCGCTTATACCTTCAACACAGCCTGTAACAGAATAGCTTGTACCGTCGGAATTCAATGTAAATTCCAAATCATCAATTGTTGCCGCAGATGATGCTAATGTAAGTGCCATAAAAGCACACACAACAAGCGTTATTGTTAACAATAGCTTTGTGGTTTTCTTCATAAATTAAAACCTCCTTAGTTTTTCTCTATCTTAATTAAGACTCCAATCGAGGTAGCCATTTGAAACATAATAGTCATAACCGTTATAATTCACATAACCTGAATATCCCCAATCAAGGCAACCGTTATTTACATAGTACCAATCACCATTATATTGAACGAGACCTGTGTATTCCCAGGCAACTCCGCCGCCGTATGTATAATACCAATCTCCGTTATACTGAACAAGAGTGTCGCTATTCCAGTTAACTTCACCGTTTTCTACGTAGTACCATTCACCATTGTAATATGTGAGAGTTGTTTTGCCCCAATCAAGGTAGCCGTTTTCTACGTAATACCAAACACCATTATGCTGAACAAGACCGGTATACCAATTAGCAAGGCAACCATTACTTACGTAATACCATTCGCCGTTGTACTGAGCAAGGCCTGTGTAATCCCAGGCAATACCGCCACCGTAAGTGTAATACCATTCTCCGTTATAGCTTACGAGAGTATTACTATACCAGTTAACTTCACCATTTTCTACGTAGTACCATTCACCATTGTAATATGTGAGAGTTGTTTTGCCCCAATCAAGGTATCCGTTTTCAACGTAGAACCATCTGTCACCATACTGGGTAAGACCTGTGTAATACCAGTCAACGCAACCATTACTTACATAGTACCATTCACCGTTATACTGAGCGAGGCCTGTGTAATCCCATGCAACTGTACCGCCATAGGTATAATACCATTCGCCATTATAATAAACGAGAGTATTACTATTCCAATTAACCTCACCATTTTCTACGTAGTACCAT
>JAZOSL010000121.1:0-7246 GCA_045657085.1 Acutalibacteraceae bacterium
AATAACGGCAATTTTAACAGGTTCAGGTATTTTCGATAAAATTGCAAAGCATGCGGGTGCAGGTACAGCCGTACCGATTACAGGCTTCACAAACGCAGTAGTTTCCCCTGCTATTGAATTTAAAGCAGAGGGGTTTATATTAGGTGTGGGGGCAAAGATGTTCACGATTGCAGGACCAGTCATCGTCTACGGCACGGTTGCGAGTGTGGTGTATGGGGTTATTTATTGGGTTAGTAAGATGATATAAAAAGAGCAGTCTTTTGACTGCTCTTTACCATTCTTCTCAGATTAAATTTTCACAACAATCTTTTATTGCAATTTAATTTTATTCTTTTCAAAAATTTTAATAATTGCAACACCTATAACAAGACCTGCTACACCTTGCATACCATTTGGCAACACGTTTACAAGTGACGGTGCAAAGCCATACATAAAGCCTTCGAAAACGTAGTAACCAAGCACCATTATAACCTCAGCCAAAATACCGCTGATAACTCTTGAAGGTGTGCTACCGATTTTTTTATTAAATATTTTAAAGCTGTAAAACGCAACAACTGCCATTAAGCCTTTAATTGCAAACGTTGCAGGTGCGTAGGCTACGTAGCCTGAAAATACATCTGCAAGTGCAGATCCAAGACCTGCTGCAAGAAAGCTGTATGCAGGAGGAAGCATCCACCCCGACACCAGCACAACACAGTCACCGAGATTCAGATACCCTTTAAGCGGTGAAGGAATTTTAATTACCATAGTTGCTACACAAGTGAGAGCCGCCAACAGTGCTGCCACAACAATTTTCTTTGTTCTTGTATTCATTTCCACCCAAATCCTTTACATTGCGATGAAAATATCGTATACTAAATCTGACTATATAACAATTACCAAATAAGGAGTATTTTATATAACCAGATGAAATATATTATCAACAAAGAAAACCGTCCGATATATCTACAGCTTTATAAGTATATACGAGACGATATTATTGCTGAAAACTACCAATACAATACAAAGCTACCGTCAAAACGCAGTCTGGCAGAAGAAACAGGTGTAAGCATCATTACCGTTCAGCATGCCTATGCCCTGCTTTGTGATGAGGGATACGTGGAAGCTCGTGAACGTAGTGGATTTATAGTTATCTTCCGTAAAGCAGACGGCTTTGCTTCTTCCGCTGAACATCCTACCCAATACACTCCCCATCCTGCAGAGCATCACGAGTATCCGAATTTCCCGATATCCGTACTCAGCAAAACTATGCGCAAGGTGCTTACCGAGCACGGTGAACTATTACTCGAAAAATCGGCAAACTGTGGTTGTATAGAACTACGCACGGCTATTCGTCATTACCTTGCCGTAAACAGAGGTATAAAGGTTGAAACAGAACAAATCATCATAGGCTCAGGCTCTGAATATCTTTACGGCTTGATTGTAGAGCTTTTCGGCAGAGACCATTCATATGCAATAGAGTCGCCATCTTACAAAAAAATTGAGCAGGTCTATAAAGCTACGGAAATTACATACGAATCACTTCCGTTAACAAGCTCCGGCATTGACAGTAAAGCTCTTGCAAAAACAAATGCCGATATACTGCACACAACCCCGTACCGCAGCTACCCCAGCGGTGTTACTGCAACTGCATCTAAGCGTCACGAATACATCCGTTGGGCTTCACAGAACAACAGATATATTATCGAAGATGATTTTGAATCTGAATTTTCAGTATTTGCTAAACCTACCGAAACGTTGTTTGCTCTCTCTGAAAACGATAACGTTATTTATCTTAACACCTTTTCAAAAACTATATCTCCGTCTCTGCGTATAGGGTATATGGTATTGCCCAAGCACCTTGTAAATGCTTTCAATGAAAAGCTGGGCTTTTACTCTTGCACTGTGCCAACCTTTATGCAACACGTTTTGGCAGAGCTTATTAACAATGGTGATTTCGAAAGGCACATCAATCGCGTAAGAAGAAATAAACGAAAAGAATTATATAAGTAAAAAAGCTTGACCGATTAGGTCAAGCTTTTTTACTCCCATAAATTTAATAAATAATATTGTAATTCCAGCTTATCCTCTTTGCCTTTTCTTCATTTTCTGCCAGCTTATAAAGCCGTAAACATCGTTAAAAAGAAAAGCTAAAAAGCAAACGACTACCGCTATATATTTTTCATCATAAGCACTTGCTAAAACCCATAAAACGATAAGTACTATATCGTTAGAAGCATAAGCTAAAGCGAAATAAGGACATCTTCTGAAGGTAAGGGCGGCGGCTAAAAAGCTTGTTGCCACAGATATAGTGCTTGGCAAAAGATTTGCGGTATTAAAATAAGCTAAAATATAATAAAAGACCACTGTAACTATAGTTGTAATAATAAAAATCAGCACAAGTTCTTTCGGTGTAATTGAATTAACTTTTACCTCAGATTTATTGTTTTTATACGGGTTTTTAAGCCACGAAATCAATGCAAATACCGACATCGGTAACGTCATACCAAGGTACGTTATCATTTCTCCGTAATAAGAAAAGCTATAGGCAATAGCACCGTATAAAATACTGAAAGCAACCATTAAAACCTGACCTACAGGGTTACCCTTTGCGCAGAATATCAACGAGGTAACGCCTACAAGAGATGCTACTAAGGTTGAATAATTCACTCTGTCAAAGCAGAAAAACGAAACTACAATTAAAACAACCGACGTTGCCCATAAACCTTTTTCAAATTTTGAAAAACATTCAAACAGTTTTTTCATACTATCCCCTTCAAAAAACAAGCATCCGCATACACATCTTCTAAGACCTAACGATGTGTAAACGGATGCTTTATTGCATCTTACTACCCGGTGGCAGTTTCATAAAAGTAATATAACATTTTTAAACGTTAAAAGCAATAATATTTATATTTATATTTATATCTTTATCTTCCTTATCCTCAATCTGTTAAGAGTGCAACCGTCTTCTTCTCCACCTGCGCAATAGCCTAAAAGAATACTATCGTCCTCGGTTTCAAAAATTGTGGTATAGCAAAAGCCTCTTTTTTCGTCGGTTTCTATCGGTATCGGCTCCGAAAAGGTTTTTCCGTTATCATGGCTTAAAGCCATAACAAGCGGTGTTCTTGCCCCCGTCCATACTCCGTTTACCTCTTCTTCAGCTCCGTTGTAAATGGGTATTGGATTCCAGATTGTAATTAAGTCACCGTTTTTAAGTCTTTTAACCGACAAGGGTGATTCAGCACTTGTAAAACGTGAGAGCGACGGCTCACTCCAGGTTTTACCGTTATCAAAAGAATACGTTTCATACTGTCTTCCCGAATCGTTTCTTATAAAGCAACGGATTTTATTTTCGCCTAAATAAATCAATGCAGGCTCTTGAACACCTGTTGTACAACCCTCGCAAACAGGTATTTTCGTACCCTTTGACAAGGTGTAAAAGGTTTTGCCGTCATCGTCTGAAGCAAAAATATATAATTCGCCCGGTTCAATATCTTCAATTAATTTATTTCCATTCCCGTCAATCTCGCAGACAGGAATATGTTTGGCACTCGGAATAAGAATTCTACCGTTTTCACCTTTAATAACTCTGTCGTTATTGACTACAAAATATCCCTCGTTACCACTGCAAAGTAACGGTTCACTCCATGTTATACCCTCATCGGTTGAGCGTATAAAAAAGCTACGGCAATTCACAACATCTGTTTTTGCGAGGAAAAACATTCCCAAATCGCCGTTTTCCATTCTCAAAAACGAAACTGACATTAAATTATCAGCATTAAGAATATCACGGGATAAAATTAAAAAAGGTTCACAAAACGTTTCGCCCATATCACTTGAAATTGAACCGTAAATATCAGCAGAAGAACCATCCTCGCAACCGTTACCACCGTAACGTGAATATGCGAAAAGAATGTTACCGTTTTTTAATTTTATAAAAGCACCTTCACTATTACGATTATTAAAACCATTTGGGATAAAATCATGAATAATTTTACTTAACAAAAAAAGCACCACCTAATCTGAACGGAAAAATTGTGTTGCAAATTCAACAAAAAGCAGTCTATATAAAAGACTGCTTTTTATTTCTGCTTTATTCTCAGATATTATTAACGTGAACGTCAATCTGTTTATAAGGAACTGTAATATCATTTTTATCGAAAGCTTCTTTGACATTTTCGATAATGTCGAAATTAACGTCCCAATAGTCAGCCGTTTTACACCATACTCTTACTGTATAATCAACAGAGCTTTCAGAGCATTCTGAAAGTCTTACAAAGGGTTCGGGGTCTTTGAGCACGAGAGGATGAGCGCTTATAACGTCACCTATAACAGATTTAACCTTTTTACTGTCTGTACCGTATGCTGTAGAGAATCTAAAATCAACTCGGCGAACCTTTTCGGCAGTATAGTTTTTAATAACAGAGTTTGTAAGGTTGCCGTTTGGTAAAGTAATCCTTTTATTATCAACTGTATTGATAACTGTATAAACTACAGAAATTTCGCTAACAGTACCCTCTTCGCCTGAGGCTTCAATATAGTCACCGATTTTAAAGGGCTTGAAGAACAAAATCATAAGACCGCCTGCAAAATTACTTAAAGAGCCCTGTAAAGCAAGACCGATTGCAACACCACAGGAAGCAAGAATTGTAATAAATGATGTTGTAGGAACACCAAGCACCATTGCAACTGTTATTACTAAAACAAGATAAAGCAAAATTCTGCTGAAGCTTACCAAAAATGAACGTAAGCCTGCATCAATTTTATTAAGCTTTTCAGTTGTATTTATCCATTTTGAAAGTTTTTTAATAAGAATACATCCGACTGCAAAAATTACGATAGCGCCTAAAAGCTTTGTTCCCCAGGTTGTAACAAATTCAACAAAAAAAGCCTTAAAGCTGCTTAAGGTTAATTCATCAAAATTCATTAAAATCACTCCTACTTTTAATAATATCAAATCCAATTTATAAAAGCAATAAAAACTTGTTTTCAAAAATGAATATTTCGTCCTGTTTCTGCAAAAATATTTTATAACAGGGGGATTTTTATGGCAGAAAGAATTGGTAATAAAACAATTATTTTGAATTCGTCACCGTCTATTATAGGATACGGTGCAATTGTTGGAAAAAAGGAAGTTGAAGGACCCTTAGGTCAATATTTTGACAAAGCTTACAACGATGAGTTTTTTGGTCAGGAAACGTTTGAAAAAGCTGAAACAAAATGTCAAAAAGAAGCAATACGAACTGCTGTTAAAAAATCAGGGATAAATAAAAATGATGTTGATTGTGCCTTGGCAGGCGACCTTTTAAATCAATGTATCGGCTCCTCTTTTGGCATGAGAGATTTAGGATTTTCTTTTGCAGGACTTTACGGTGCTTGTTCTACTATGGCTTTATCACTTGCTCTTGCAGGTATTATGGTAGATTCAGGTGCTGCAAATAACGTTGTGGCTGCTGCATCATCACATTTTTGTTCAGCTGAAAGACAATACCGAACACCACTTGAATACGGTGGTCAACGTTCTCCTGCAAGCCAATGGACAGTTACAGGTGCAGGCTCAGCGGTAATATCAACTCATAAGGAAAATCATCCGTCAATAGAAAAAATCATTATAGGTGCTGTTCGTGATTTGGGTATAACCGACTCTAACAATATGGGTGCAGCTATGGCACCTGCAGCAGCACAGACTATTGGTTATTTTCTTAATGATACTAACACTTCTCCCGAAGATTACGATATGATTTTAACGGGTGATTTAGGTTATACAGGTTCTGACTTGTTATTACAGCTTATGAAAAAAGAATACAAAACTGATATTTCAAAAGTTCATTACGATTGTGGAATTATGATATACAACAAAGAAAAGCAAGACGTTCATTCAGGTGGTTCGGGTTGTGGTTGTAGTGCAAGTGTTGTATGCTCGTATATTTTAGATAAGCTAAAATCAAAGGAATTAAAGAACGTTTTATTTGTTGGTACGGGTGCTTTACTTTCTCCTACCTCATCTTTACAAAAAGAATCTATTCCCGGAATTGCTCACGGTGTTTTATTAAAGGGGTGAAAAAATGGATTATTGTATAAAAGCTTTGGAAAGTCTTTCAGGCGTTGCAAAAACTTATATTAAAGTTTCTTATTTAAAAACTGCATTAACCGTATTCCTTGTCGGCTACACTGCTGTTAAAGCAATCAGAGTTTTTGCAGAATAAAAAACAAAAACGGCTATGTTTTCGCACAAATGAAAGCATAGCCGTAAATTTTATTCATCACAAAGTCTGATCATAAGCTCTGCAAAAAGGCTGTTTGCCCAAGCAAACCAGGGTCTTGTAAAATCTGTATCATCGTTTTTGTTGAACGATTCATGCATAAGATATGTTCCTGCGTGAGTTGTGGTAAGCATATCTATACATTCTTTTATTTCATTTTCATCGGTTGAGGTAAGTGCTTGCATAGTTATTGCAATGTGCCAGATTTTGTCAATTCCTGTGTGAGGGCTACCTATTCCCTTTGCCGCACTACCTTCAAAATACCATGGGTTAGAATGAGAAAGAATAAATTTTCTTGTGTTAAGGTAAACTTCATCATTCTTATCGCAGTAACCAAGATAAGGTGCTGACAAAAGGCTGGGTGAATTAGCATCATCCATAAGCCTTACGTCACCTTTGCCGTCAACCTCATAAGCATAAATTTCACCGTATCTTTCGTGCTCATAAATACCGTGGATTTTTATACCATCGTCAATATCAAAGGCAAGTGAACGACATTCACTTTCAAGACGGGTATCTTCATAACCTGCATTCAAAAGCTCTGCAGCCTTTTTCAATGCACACACAGCCATCATATTTGACGGAACAAGATAACCGTAAACACATCTGTCGTCAGAAGGTCTGAAGCCCGACCAGGTCATACCGGTATATGCGACTTCATTACCTTTACCGTTATTGGGAAGTGTATCAGTTTCAGGACAATCTGTTCTGTTGAAGAAATACTGTGACTCCTGAAAATGATTTTGTTCAAGCTTGAACACGGCAATAATAACCTCAAGCATATTATGAAATTCTTCTGTGAAAATAGAAGAATCCATAGTTTCCGTATAATATTGATGTGCTAAATAAATCGATGCACAAAGAGAATCTACTTCGTATTTTCTTTCCCATATCAAATCGTGATAAAAATCCGTTTCATCTTTATGACCTTTTGAGTTAGGCACAGCATTGAATGCATTTGCATATGGGTCGATATTTATATAATAAGCGTGCTTTGCAAT
>JAZOSL010000122.1:0-3362 GCA_045657085.1 Acutalibacteraceae bacterium
AGGTTACTCCTTCACTATGGCTGTTTCTCCTCTTGATTGTATGGGTTGCGGAGTTTGTATCGGCGAATGTGCTACCGGTGCTCTTAAAATGGTTCCTCAGGAATCTCAACTCGCTGAGCAGGATGTATTCGATTACTGTGTAGCTAACGTAACAGAAAAAGAAGGCGTTGCTTCTTCACAGAGCATTATCTCCAGCCAGTACAAGAAACCTCTCCTTGAGTTCTCAGGCTCATGTGCAGGTTGTGCTGAAACAGCTTATGCTCGTCTTGTTACTCAGCTCTTCGGTGACAGAATGTACATCTCTAACGCAACAGGTTGTTCATCAATCTGGGGTGGTCCTGCTGCTACATCACCTTACACAACAAATGCAAAGGGTCAGGGTCCTGCATGGGCTAACTCACTCTTTGAAGATAACGCTGAACACGGTTTCGGTATGCTTCTCGGTCAGTCAGCTCTTCGTAACAGCCTTATCGCTAAGGTAGAAGAAATTGCTGCTTCTGATAAAGCATCTGACGAAGTTAAGGCTGCTGCAGCTGAATATCTTGCAACTGTTAACGATGGTGAAAAGAATGGTGCTGCTACAGAAGCTCTTGTTGCTGCTATCGGTGACGGTGCTTGCTGCGATACTTGCAAGACAATTATCGAAAACAAAGAATTCCTTTCAAAGAAATCTGTTTGGATCTTTGGTGGTGACGGTTGGGCATACGATATCGGTTTCGGTGGCGTTGACCACGTTCTTGCATCAGGTGAAGATGTAAACATTATGGTATTCGATACAGAAGTTTACTCAAACACAGGTGGACAGGCTTCTAAGGCTTCTAACATTGGTCAGGTTGCTCAGTTCGCTGCTGCAGGTAAGGCTATCGCTAAGAAGAGCCTTGCTGAAATCGCAATGAGCTATGGCTATGTTTACGTTGCTCAGATCGCTATGGGTGCTGACCAGAATCAGACTCTCAAAGCAATCAAAGAAGCAGAAGCATACAATGGTCCTTCACTTATCATTGCTTACTCACCTTGCGAAATGCACTCAATTAAGGGTGGTATGATCAACTGCCAGAACGAAATGAAGAAAGCAGTTGAATGTGGTTACTGGAATATGTTCCGTTATAACCCTGCTCTTAAAGCAGAAGGCAAGAACCCCTTCACAATTGACTCTAAGCCTGCTACAGGTAACTATAAAGAGTTCCTTCTTAACGAAGCACGTTATTCAGCTCTTACTCGTTCATTCCCTGAAAGAGCAGAAGCACTCTTCGCACAGTCAGAACAGACAGCTCTTGAAAGATACGAGCATCTTGTTAGACTTCAGGCTCTTTATGCACCTAAAGAAGACTAAGTGAACTAATACAAAACCCCTTTGCTTCGGCAAAGGGGTTTTTCTACGTATTGTCTTTTTGCGTATTTTACGATTTTTCACCCGCTCGACGTATCTACATACGCCTTCGGGGATGAAGAAATCGCAAACTACATCAAAAATCCAATACTTTTTTAGGTTATTGTGTTTTGTGTGATTTTCACCCACTCGATAGGCTCGCTTTTTTGGTTTAAAAATTGCATGTGGCAAATTAAGTGACACAACGTGCTGATTATAAATTAAAAATTAACGGATAGTATATTCATACAAATATACTATCCGTTGCTTTATTTCTTAATTTGTTGCGAAGCTTCTGGCATATGGGAACTGGCATTTGGCATTTTTACAATGCCAACGGAGTTCCGAAATTTGCCATTTACGACTTGCCATTTTACTCGTTCATTCCACAGCATTTTTTATATTTCTTACCGCTACCACAGGGACAGGGGTCGTTTCTGCCGGGTTTTTTATCGGCTTTTTTAGGCTCTTTTTTAACTGTGCCGTCATCTGAACCTGATGTTGAAGTGATTTTAACTGTTTGTTTTCTTTCAACGGGAGCTTCCTTACGTATTCTTGATTGAAGAACGAAATCAACAGTACCTTCACGGATTCCGTTTGTCATTTCTTCAAACATATCAAGACCTTCGTCACGGAAAATAAGAACAGGATCCTTCTGACCGTAACCCATAAGGTTCATACTACGTTTAAGCTGATCCATAGCATCAATATGCTCCATCCAACGGATGTCAACGTTACGAAGAAGACCAACTCTTTCAAGCTCTTTAACAGTTTCTTCGCCTAATTCAGCTTTACGGCTGTCGTAAAGCTCCTGGGCTTTGTTAAGAAGAACTTCTGTAACGTCTTCAGTATCGGTCAAGCCTTCAATATCACTTTCTGAAACGAGCCAAGCATATTTTGTAAGAAGACCTGTTTTGTTCCAGTCAAGGTGATTAACCTTTTCAGGACAGTAAAATTCTACTGTTTCAGAAATAGTGTCAACAATCATTTTCTGAATAAGAGCGCTTATATCTTCACCGTCAAGCACCTGATTACGTTGACCGTAAATAACTTCTCTCTGCTTATTCATAACGTCGTCGTATTTAAGAACGTTACGACGTATAGCAAAGTTGTTACCTTCAACCTTTTTCTGTGCATTTTCAATTGTAGACGTGAAAAGCTTAGCTTCGATAGGCATATCGCCAATGCTCTTGAAGGCGTCAAGTGTGTTATAGAATCGGTCACCTGCGAAAAGTCTTAAAAGGTCATCTTCAGCAGAGAGATAGAAACGGCTTTCACCGGGGTCACCCTGACGACCTGCACGACCACGAAGCTGGTTATCAATACGTCTTGATTCGTGACGTTCTGTACCGATGATGAAAAGACCACCTGCTTCACGAACTTTTTCTGCTTCGGCAGAGGTTTCTTCTTTAAACTTCTTTTCGAGTTCACGGAAGGTGTTTCTTGCGTTGATAATGTCTTCATTATCAGTTTCGGCAAAGCCTGTTGCTTCAGCAATAAGCTCTTCATCAAACTCCATTTTTCTCATCTGAGCTTTTGCCATAAATTCGGGGTTACCACCTAAAATAATATCGGTACCACGACCAGCCATATTAGTTGCAATTGTAACAGCACCGAATTTACCTGCCTGAGCAACTATTTCAGCTTCTTTTTCATGGAATTTAGCATTAAGAACTTCGTGCTTTATACCCTGCTTTTTAAGGAATCGTGAAAGCTTTTCGCTTTTTTCAATATTAACAGTACCTACAAGAACAGGCGGGCCCTGTTCGTGAGAGGCAACAATAGTTTCAACAATAGCATTGAACTTTGGTTCTTCTGTTTTATAAAGCACATCATCATTGTCTTTTCTTGCAAGTGGTTTGTTTGTGGGTATTTCAACAACGTCAAGTGAATAAATTTCCTGAAATTCAGCACTTTCGGTCATAGCAGTACCTGTCATACCCGAAAGCTTTTTATAAAGACGGAAATAGTTCTGGAAGGTAATGGTAGCAAG
>JAZOSL010000123.1:0-8080 GCA_045657085.1 Acutalibacteraceae bacterium
CAGCTATGTTTGCGGTTATGCTGTCAGAGAGGTTATGCCTGCTGATATTCATGCAAAAAAATATTGGATTGCAGGTCACGGCATGGGTCACGTTATCGAGAAAGTTCACGACCCTATTACAGTAAGTGCTATGTGGATTGGTGCTGATGATAACGGTGGTTATATTCATATAAGTGCTGACATTATCGGTCTTACAAACTATGAGTTAAATATTGTGAGAGACCGTCTGAGTGACTTAATGAGTGAAAGCAAATGTGCAGGTGTATTTGTTTCTTGTACTCATACACATGCAGGCTTTGATACAGTTGGTTATTGGGGTCAACTTTATAAGCTTCAAAGTGGTAAGGATGAAGAATATATGAATCTTCTTCTTAAATCTCTTGAAGAAGTTGCTCGTGAAGCTTATAAAAACAGAACTTCAGGTAAACTTTACATAGGTACTGTAAGTGTTCCTGAAGCCCAGTTCTGCAAACGTGAGCCAAATGCAATGCACGACGTTTTAACAAGGACCCGTTTTGTTCCTGCTGATGGTAGTGAAGAAATATGGTTCCTTAACTATGAAGCACATCCTAATACTTTAGGTGGCGACAACAGAGAGTGTAGTGCTGACTATCCTTATTGGGTAAGAAAAACAATTACCGATGAAAAAAACGTAAAAGTTCTTTATGGCGTAGGTGCAATTGGTGCAGTAGATCCCGGTGATTTCTGTGAAGATAAGCCTGAACGAACTCGTATTCAGGGTGAAACCTTAGGTAAAGCAGCACTTGGTATTGATAATGATAAAGAAATGCCTGTTGAAATTACTGTTCTTCAACAGAAATATTATTCACCCGTTGATAATGGTCTTCTTGCTTTAATGGCAACTATTAAAGCTTGTTCATCACAACGTTATCCTTGTGAAAAAGGTGATTTGGGTCTTGCCCTTCAGACAGAAATGGTTTACATAAAACTTGGTTCTCAACAGATTCTTCTTTTACCCGGTGAGCCATTCCCCGAAGTTATTTACGGTGGTGCTGCTGACGCAGAGCATTCTGCAACAGGTAAAGGTACCGATATTAATCCAACTCCGATTATTGATATTGTTGGAGACAAAGACCTTCTCGTTTACTGTGTAACAAATGATATGACAGGTTACTGTGTTACTCCTAATGACTTCATTCTTCATAAAACACAAGCTTATATTGAACAGGGTAGAGACGTATTTGACAGACGTCACTATCACGAAACAAACTCTTTAGGTTATCTTACAAACGAAACAATTGCAGAAACAGTTGCAGACATTATGAAAAGAGTTAAATAAGACTAAAAAAGAATAATTTAATTTAAAATCGACCCATTTGTTTTGAGGTGAAATTATGGATCTTGAAAAAAGAATAAATCTTACAGATAAAGTTATTCACGGGATTTTACAAGGATTTTCAAATGCAGTTAAAGACGGTAGTGATTACATCCCCGTTGAAGCTTACGTACCCGAAAACTTTTTTGAAGGTACAAAGAAATTTCTTAAAAATCCTTCAAAGAATGGTAAATGGAGCTTAGGCTATGCAAATATAAACTTAACTCCTCTTGATTATGCATCTCACAATTACTATATGGGTGGTTATATCAGCCCCGATAATGGATTTAAAAACCTTATCGAAGAGGTTGTAGATGCTATGAAGGGGAGAGCAATAGCTCTCGACGATGGTTCAGGCAGGGGTGTTTCTGTTTTCTGTACTATTGACTGCATCGGTACAACAAACGGAGATATAAGAGTAATAAGAAAGAAATTTAAAGAAAAATTTGAAAAGCTTTATCCCGACAGAAAGATTGCTTCGGTAAACGTTTTTTCAACTCATACTCATTCTTGTGTTGATACCGAAGGTATCTGGACTGATTTTCCGGGTAAACTTATAAGGAATTTCAAGAGAAAGAAAAAAGGTAACGGTGCTCTTGAAAGAGGTGCCGATGAGCAGTATATGAGATTCTTGTGCGAAGGTGTCAGTGATACACTTATCAAAGCTGTTCAGGATATGTGTGAAGGCGAACTTAAAATTGCTCAGAAGGATATTACCGAGGATTATTTTTCTAACAGAAACAGACCTTCTGCACCAAGCATTGTTACCGACATTACAAGGCTCACTTTTATTCCGGATGATAAAAGTAAAACTCCCACAATGATTATAAATCTTCCTGCACACCCCGACGTTGCAGGCTTCCCTGTTAAAGATGAGCCCGGTTCTGGCAGACGTCTTAGTGGTGACTACGTATATTATTTAGGAGAAACTATAAGTAAAGCCGGTTACAATCTGATGTTCTTTAACGGTGCTATCTGTGCTATTTATATGGCAAGAGGCAAGTCAAACGATGATTTGAAATTCACTCATCGTTATGAAGAGTCAATCCGTTTTGGTAGGGAAATAGGTAGAATAGCCCTTTCACTTACGAAAACTTTAGATGAAATTAAGAAGGATAAGCTTCTTTATAATGAAGCCGAAATTGCAACAGATACCGAACTTGCCAGACGTAACGGTGGAACGTATACACTTTGGTGTGAGGGTTGGGAGCCTGTCGAGGAAAAAACAGTTAAACCACTTCTTAATATAAGAATCAAAGAAGTAAAAATCCCTATAATGAATCCGCTTATGGCAGCAGCAGGCAAACTTAAACTTGCAAACTTTAAAGTGCTTACAGAGGGTAAGGGTAAATATGCTATTTACTCTGAAATCGGCTATATTGAGTTTGGTAAAGAGTTAAAGGTTGCTATGGTGCCCGGTGAGTTCTGTTGTGATCTTCTTACAGGTGGTGCTTCACTTTTTGCAGACGGTTCAATAAATCATACTGATTTCGGTTTGCCGTGTGTACGTGATATTTTCGGTGAAGACACAATAGCTTTTGGTCTTGCTAACGATGCTATCGGTTACATAGTTCCCGATAATGACTACACAATGGGTGACCCGATGAATCATTATCACGAGCTCGTTTCTCTTGGCTGTCTTACAGGTTCTTCTGTTGTGAAAGGCTTTGTAGAAATGGCAAAGGAACTTGAAATAAAATAAAAAACTACGGAGGTTTTCTTATGCAATATTATCTTGGTATTGATGGTGGTGGGACAAAAACCACAGCCGTTGTATCTGACGAAAAAGGTAATATTCTGCTTAAAACAACGGGTAAAACTATAAATTTTTATTCTGTTGGTATGAGCACAGCAAAGGAAAACCTTCAAGTCATAATAAATGATATTTATGATGCTTTAGGTGAAATAATATTTGAGGGTGCGTTTATTGGTTGTTCAGCATTAGATAATGAAGCTGACGAAAGTGTCTTAAACGACCTTTGTTCAGGTGTTATTAAAGCTGAAAAACTTCGGATGAACAGCGATGCTTATGTTGCTTTAAGTGCTTGCGATGGTGAAAATCCTTGTGTTGCAATTTGTGGTACAGGCTCAATGGCTATTGGTAAATGCTTAAACGGAGAGGTTAAAGTAAAAGGTGGCTGGGGTCACATAATAGGTGATGAAGGCTCTGCCTATTCTATTGCTGTAAATGCTCTAAGGGGTTGCTGTATTCTTAATGATATGAATAAAGAATATCCCTTAACAGAAGCAGCAAACAAATTTTTCTGTGTTGATGATTTCAGAAAAGCAATTGATATAATTTATTCGGAAAATACTACTAAAGACGTTCTGGCTGCCTTTGCCAAAAAAGTTGGTGAATTAGCTGATAGTGATGATTTTGTTTCTAAAACAGTAGTTCAGAACGAAGCACACGGTTTTTCAAAAACGGTTATTATGTTGCTTATGGAAATGAAAAAATGCACAGGCCTTTATCTTTACGGTGGTGTATTTGAAAATAACGCCTTCTTTAACAGTGTTTTTATTGAAGATGTTAAAGAGGTTTTTCCCGAGCTGAATATTGAATTTCTTAAATTATCTGCGGCAGAAGGTGCCGTAAAGGCGGCGAGAAAACTGTAATGGAAAAGTTTTTAGAATACACTCGTAATATAGAAGATATTATAAGTAAAATCAAAACAGATGGTGCAGAAAATATAAATAAAACTGCCGATATACTCTGTGATATTTTAATGAATAATAAAAAGCTTTATCTTTTCGGCACGGGGCATTCTCATATGCTGGCAGAAGAGCTTTTTTACAGAGCAGGCGGGCTTGTTAATATTCAGCCTATATTGCCCGAAAAATTAATGCTTCATATTTCAGCTTCTGAAAGCACAGTTGCCGAAAGAGAAGAAGGTATTGCCGAAAAACTTTTTACCGAATATGGTATTAAAACCGGTGATGCTGTTATAATTATTTCAAATTCAGGCAGAAATGGTGTAATTGTTGATATGGCTCTTCTTTGTAAAGAAAAGGGCGTAACTGTAATAGCACTTACAAATCTTAATCATACTTATTCAGGCGAATCAAGACACAAAAGTGGAAAAAGACTTTGCGAAATTGCTGATATTGTTCTTGATAATTACGGTTGTGTCGGGGATGCGTGTGTGAGTGTTGACGGTATAAAGGGGAATTTTGCCCCTACGTCAACGGTTATAGGCTCGTTAATTCTTAACGCAATTGTTCTTGAAGCCGTTGATAAATGCTCCCAAAAAGGCTTTTATCCTGAGCATTTTTCAAGCTCAAACGTCGACGGTGGAGATGAAATAAACAATAGATTAGTAGAAAAATATAAAAAGGAGATAAAACATCTGTGATTTATCCTGTACCTCAAAAGAATAATTTAAACGGTGAAGCCGTTGTAATAAAAAATATTAATATTATCGGTGATTTTAAGAATATCGCCGAGAAGGCTTTATCCTCTTACGGTGTTGCTTCGGGCGGTGAATACACCGTAGAAATTAAAGTGATTGATAGTAAAAAGACTACATATATAGACGAGCTTTCCCGCCTTACCGATGAAAAGTATTTTATCACAGTAAATGTGGATAAAGCTGTGATTGAAGCATCCTGCAAAAGAGGTGTTTTCAGAGCGGTAAATACTTTAGGAAAGCTTATTACAAGCAATGAATTAAAAACGGGTGAGCTTGAAGATTACCCGCTTTTCGTTAAACGTGGATATATTGAGGGCTTTTACGGTAAAACCTGGTCAAATGAAAAACGTCATTCCGTTATGGCTTTAATGGCAAAATACGGTATGAATTCGTTTTATTACGGTCCTAAGGATGATATTTATCACCGTGAAAAGTGGCGTGAATTATACCCCGAAAAAGAGCTCGAAGCATTAAAAAAGCTCTTCCTTTATGCAAAAGAAAACGAGCTTGATTTTCATTGGACAATAGGACCCGGTCTTACTTATCATTATACCTCTGATGAAGATTTCAGCTTACTTATAAATAAAATTAAAAGCATTTACGCTATAGGCGTTAAAAGCTTCGGCCTTTTGCTTGACGATATCCCTTGGGATTTTCAGTATGAGGACGATAAAGAGGCTTACGACAGTATTGTTGATGCTCATATAGCTTTAGTAAATAAAACATATAATGCATTAAAAGAAATTGACAGCTCAATTTCTCTTACCGTTTGCCCCACTCAATATAGCGGTGATGAAAACGGTTATTATATTTCAAAATTCGGTAAGGGTATTCCTTCAGACGTTAGTCTATTCTGGACGGGTGAAGAAATCTGTTCAAGAGTTCTTACAGTAAGAGAGAGTAACGAGCTTTTGCGTTCTACCGACCATAAGCCGTTATTCTGGGATAATTTCCCCGTTAATGACTGCGAAATGTTTCAGGAGATGCATCTCGGTGCAATTATAGGCAGAGATAAAGAGCTTTATAAAGCCTGCGAGGGTCTTATTTCGAACGTAATGGAATACGCAGAGTGTTCTAAAATTCCGCTTCTTACAATTGCAGATTATCTTTGGAATCCTATTGAATATAACCCTGATGAATCACTAAAAAATGCCCATAAAGAGATTTTAGGAGACAAGGCAAATTTGTTTAAATATTTTGCCGACCATTTAGGCGTTTCCTGCCTTTCAAAATATAGCTCTGCTTATATGAGCGAAAAATTAAGCTATATTAACTTCCTTAATACTACGGGTAAAAGGGAAGAGGCTTTAAGAGAATTTAAAGATTATAACGGCAATATGAGAGAATGTCTTGAAATGATATCGGATACAACTGTACCGTTGTTTAATGAAATGACAAAATGGGTAAAGAAGTTTTCAATGTGTTGCGATTTGCTTGATGCAATTTACAACGTTTGGTTTTCACCCACTGAAAGCAATGTAAAAACTCTTTCAGAGCTTACTGAAAAATACAATTCAGACGGCACAGTTTTAACAGGCTTTTGCCTTCGCGAAGCGGCAGAAAAAACATTGAATTTATATTGATTGTTTTTTAGGAGAATTGATAAATGAACAGACGCTGTGTGCAATGTGGCAAAGAATTTGTTCTTACAGATTCAGAAATAAGTTTTTACAAGAGCAAAAATTTATCTTTACCGAAAAGATGTAAGGATTGCAGAGATGCTAACCGTAAAACTAATGCAGGTTTAAATTTACAAAATACGAAAAAGAACTACAACAAAGATATAACTGTTGATACCAAAACTGTGAAAAGCAACAACCAAAAAGGTAGTAATCTTAAATTATATATTACTATACTTGTTGTTTTAGTTGTGGGGATTGGGGTGCTTTTCTCATCCTTCGGATCATCAGACGATAAATCAAACAAGAATATTGCCGGCAATTACCAAAGCTCTACCTATAACTTTGCAAGTCATGATGCGTTAATACAGCATTTTAATAAACATCGCAATGAGTTCGGCTACACGACACCCGAACAATATTTACAAGGTGCAAATGCAGTAATCAATAATTCATCTTCATTAACAAGAACACAAGATGATGGAGATACCGCTTATTATTTACAAGCGACAGATGAATTCGTAGTTGTTTCACCGAGCGGTGTAATAAGAACTTATTTCAAGCCGGGTGGTATTGATTATTTTTACAGACAACAAATATTTTTATTAAATATGGTTGCATAAAACATTTAATATTTTATAAAAATTGGAGTAACACTATGTACGTAAATAAACAAACCTTTAATTCACACCCCGAAAAAACAAATACCGAAAAAGAAATGCAAAGCTATCTTTTTCTTGAAAAAATCGGGGTTGATTACATAAGAGCCGAGCATGACGAAGCGGCAACAATTGAGCTTTGCGAAGAGGTTGAAAAGGTGATCGATGCAAAAATATGCAAAAATCTCCTTCTTTGCAACCGCCAACAAACAAAATTTTATATGCTTCTTATCCCCGGTGATATGCCCTTTAAAACAAAATATCTTTCTGCTCAAATAAATTCTTCACGCCTTTCCTTTGCAAGTGGTGAGCAGATGGAGAATCTTCTTAATGTTTCACCCGGTTCTCTTACCGTTCTCGCTTTAATGTTTGATAAAGAAGAAAACGTTGAGCTTCTTATTGAAAAAAATGTTTTTAAGGATGAATATTTTGCTTGTCACCCTTGTGTTAACAGTGCAACAGTAAAATTTTTAACAAATGATTTAAAAGAAAAGATTTTACCTGCCCTTAACAGAAGCTATACAGTAGTTGATTTGGAGTGTCCCGAAGATGAGATATAACTGTGTCATTTTTGACCTTGATGGTACACTTCTTGATACTTTGGGTGATTTAAGGGATAGTGTGAATTTTGCGCTTTTAAAAAATGGCTTGCCGACAAGAAATACTGAGGAAATCAGAAGTTTTGTAGGTAATGGTATACGCCTTTTGATAGAACGTTCAGTGCCTGAAAATACGTCGGTTGAATTAACAGATTTATGCTTTGAAGATTTTAAGAAGCATTATAAAGATAATTCAGCAAATTTAACGAGAGTCTATGACGGAATAAATGAGTTGCTTTCAGCATTAATGGAAAAGGGCGTGAAGTTGGCTGTAGTTTCAAACAAAGCCGATTTTGCCGTGAAAACTCTTGTGGAAAACTATTTTTCATCTTTTTTCGATTGTGCCATAGGTGAAAAAAATGGTATCAAAAGAAAGCCTGCCCCTGATACTGTTTTTGAAGTAATAAATGAACTGAACGTGGAAAAAAGTGAAGTTATTTACATAGGGGATTCTGAG
>JAZOSL010000124.1:0-3361 GCA_045657085.1 Acutalibacteraceae bacterium
TATTTCTTTGGAACTGCATTAAGATCAATTTTAAGACCGTCTGCAAGCTCACCGATAGCAACAGAAACGCCACCTGCACCGAAGTCGTTACAACGTTTAATCATTCTTGTTGCTTCTTTGTTTCTGAAAAGTCTCTGAAGTTTTCTTTCTTCAGGAGCATTACCCTTCTGAACCTCTGCACCACAAGTTTCAAGAGAATCTGCAGTATGAGATTTTGAAGAACCTGTTGCACCACCACAGCCGTCACGACCTGTGCTACCACCGAGAAGGATAACTATTTCACCTGGATCTGGACGTTCACGACGAACGTTTTCTTGTGGAGCTGCTGCCACAACTGCACCGATTTCCATACGCTTTGCAGCATAACCTGGGTGATAGATTTCATCAACAATACCTGTTGCAAGACCAATCTGGTTACCGTATGAAGAATAACCTGCAGCTGCAGTAGTAACAATAGTTCTCTGGGGAAGCTTACCTTTGATTGTTTCACTAACAGGCTTTAACGGGTCAGCTGCACCTGTAACACGCATAGCACCGTAAACGTATGCACGGCCTGAAAGCGGGTCACGGATAGCACCACCGATACAAGTAGCTGCACCACCAAAGGGTTCAATTTCTGTAGGATGGTTATGTGTTTCGTTTTTGAAGAGAAGGAGCCAAGGCTCACTTACACCGTCAACATCAACGTTGATTTTAACTGTACAAGCATTGATTTCTTCTGATTCATCAAGCTTATCAAGTTTGCCGTTTTCTTTAAGATATTTAACTGCAACAGTTGCAAGATCCATAAGGCAGATGGGCTTTGTTCTGCCAAGCTCTTTTCTTGTTGCGATATATTCATCGTATGCACCCTGAAGAAGCTCGTCTTCAAAAGTAACATTATCAATAACAGTAAGGAATGTAGTGTGACGGCAATGGTCTGACCAATATGTGTCTATCATTCTAATTTCTGTTATTGTGGGGTCACGGTCTTCAGATTTAAAGTAATTCTGACAGAATGCAATATCGTCTGCATCCATAGCAAGACCGAAATCCTTAACGAATTTTTCAAGACCTGCTCTGTCAAGTTTGATAAAACCATCAAGAGTTTTTACCTCTGTAGGAATATCATACTGCATAGCAAGAGTATCGTATTTTTCAAGTGTTGCTTCTCTTGCTTCAACAGGATTGATAACGTGTTTCTTGATTTCTGCAATATCTTCTGCTGAAAGGTTACCGTAAAGAGCATAAACCTTTGCACTTTTAACTGTGGGACGATCACCCTGAGAAATAATCTGAATACACTGTGCAGCAGAATCAGCTCTCTGATCAAACTGACCGGGTAAGAACTCAACTGCAAAAACAGTCGCGCCGCTTAAATCAACCTCTGCAGTCGCAATATCAAGCTGAGGCTCAGAGAAAACTGTTTTAATTGCATAATTGAAAAGTTCTTCTGTAATATTTTCTGCATCATAACGGTTAATAACTCTAACTTCTTCAAGATTTTTAATACCTAAAAGAGTGCGAGCATCACCTAAAAGAGCTTTTGCTTCATGAGCAAGTTCTTTTTTCTTTTCTACGTAAACTCTATATACCATTTCTTAATCCTCCAAAACCTTCTTAATCAGCTAAAACTGCAAGTGCTTTTGCACCGATATCATTACGGTAAAAAGCATTGTCAAAGCTGATTTGTTTTATAAGCTCATAAGATGATTTAACTGCATCCTTAAGATTGTCTTCAACAGCAGTAACACCCAAAACTCTACCACCGTTTGTAAGAAGCTTACCGTCTTTTAGAGATGCACCTGCAACGTAAACGTTACCTTCAACAGCTTCAGGAATATTCATTTCAAAGCCTTTGTCGTAGCTTACGGGGTAACCCTTTGAAGCCATAATTACACAGCAAGCACTCTTGTCACTGAATTTAACTTCTGTTTCTGCGAGTGTACCGTCTGTTGTAGCCTTCATAATTGTAAGAAGATCACTTTCAAGAAGAGGTAAAACAACCTGTGTTTCGGGGACACCGAAACGGCAGTTATACTCAATCACCTTAGGTCCTTTAGGTGTAATCATAAGGCCGAAATAAAGACAACCTTTAAAAGTTCTGCCTTCTGCATTCATTGCATTGATTGTAGGAAGGAAAATCTTTTCCATACATTCGTCTGCAATTTCTTTAGTGTAATAGGGGTTGGGTGCTATAGTTCCCATACCACCTGTATTAAGACCTGTATCGTTATCCCCTGCTCTCTTGTGGTCCATAGAAGAAATCATAGGAACAACTGTTTTACCGTCTGTAAATGAAAGAACCGAAACTTCAGGACCTGTTAAGAACTCTTCGATAACAACGTTGTCACCACTTGAGCCAAACATTTTATCCTGCATCATCGAAACAACTGCCTGCTTTGCTTCGTCACGGGTCATAGCAATTATAACACCCTTACCGAGAGCAAGACCATCTGCCTTGATAACAGTGGGAATAGGAGCAGTTTCAAGATATTCAAGTGCTTTTTCCATATCGTTGAAAACTTCATATTCAGCAGTAGGAATATTATATTTTTTCATAAGATTTTTCGAGAAAACCTTACTACCTTCAATTATAGCAGCATTTGCTTTGGGACCAAAACAAGGAATACCTTTTTCAGAAAGTGCATCAACACAACCTAAAACCAACGGATCGTCCGGAGCAACAACTGCATAATCGATGTTGTTTTCAACTGCAAATTCAACGATTTTTTCAATATCCTTTGCACCGATATTAACAAGAGTTGCATCTTTTGCCATACCTCCGTTACCGGGGAGGGCAAAAATTTCTGTAACATCTTTATTTTCTTTTATTTTTTTGATGATAGCGTGTTCACGACCGCCACCACCGACAACCATAATTTTCATCTTTTTACCTCAATTAAATGATGTATAAAATTTATATCTGTAACCCCCATAGTTATAGAACGGTGCTATGGGCGATTTTACTCAGATTTAATTAGTGATGGAAAAGTCTCATACCTGTAAATGCCATTGTCATTCCGTACTTGTTAGCGCATTCAATAACAAGGTCATCACGGATAGATCCACCGGGTTCTGCGATATATTTTACACCACTCTTCTTTGCACGTTCAATATTATCACTGAATGGGAAGAATGCATCTGAACCAAGAGCAACACCGTCAAGAGTTGCGAAATATGCTTTAACATCATCTTCTGTAAGAGGTTCAGGCTGTTCTGTAAAGTATTTCTGCCAGTTACCGTCTGCGCAAACATCTTCTTCGTTTTTATTGATGTAGCCATCAATAACATTATCTCTGTCAGGTCTGCCGAGAGTATCTTTGAAAGGAAGGTTAAGAACCTTTTCGTGCTGACGAAGGAACCAGGTATCAGCCTTTGT